>NZ_JAWQUO010000017.1:0-112612 GCF_033446605.1 Iodobacter sp. CM08
CGTTTCAATCGTCGAGCAGACCTGTGCGCTCTGATTCCTCGATTACTCAAAGCCGTGATGCAGGCTAAACCTTGTCCAAGAGGGGTATTTCAAGCCTCAATTGAGCAAGAGACATAATCAGGTAGATTTATGAGCATGATTGCAATATCGTGAAAGTATTGTGTAATTATATACTGTTGTTTAATTGAGGAAAACATCTATTTACAGGTAAGAAACAGAAGGTCTGGCAAAGGGGCTAAATATTCAGTATTCTGGATCATTTTACCGCTAGGGATATGGCCATGAAAAAAGTAGGTCTGGTTGGCTGGCGCGGCATGGTGGGTTCTGTCCTCATGCAACGCATGCAGGAAGAAAAAGATTTTGACGTGATTGATCCAGTATTTTTTACCACTTCGCAAGCAGGCCTTGCCGCTCCGAACTTTGGTAAAGACGCAGGTACACTGAAAAACGCCAATGACATCGCCGAGTTATCTGCGATGGATGTGATTATTTCGTGCCAAGGCGGTGATTACACTTCAGATATTTTTCCTAAGCTGCGCGCTGCGGGCTGGGATGGTTATTGGATTGACGCGGCTTCAACTCTGCGCATGGAAGACAACGCAGTGATTGTGCTAGATCCAGTTAATGACGATCTGATTCGCGCATCGCTGGCAAAAGGCGTTAAAAACTATATCGGCGGCAACTGTACCAATTCCATCATGCTGATGGGGATGAGCGGCTTGTTTAAAGCAGGTCTGGTGGATTGGGTGAGCTCCATGACTTACCAAGCGGCATCCGGCGGCGGCGCAAATCATATGCGCGAGCTAATTAAGGGCATGGGCGTGGTTTATGGCTCGGTAGCGGATGAATTGGCAACGCCTGCTTCGGCGATTTTAGAAATCGATCGTAAGGTTGCAGAAACAATTCGCAGCGATGTGCCAACTGAATTCTTTGGCGCGCCATTGGCTGGTGGCTTGATCCCTTGGATTGATGCGCAGCTCGATAACGGCCAGACTAAGGAAGAATGGAAAGGTCAAGCTGAGGTGAATAAAATCCTTGGTAATGAAGCAGCCATTCCTGTTGATGGCCTCTGTGTGCGGATTGGCGCAATGCGCTGCCATAGTCTTGCCTTAACCATTAAACTGAATAAAGACCTGCCGCTAAGCGAAATTGAAGCGCTGATTCAGTCTGGCAATCAGTGGGTTAAATGGGTGCCAAATGATCGTGCAGTTACGGTTAAAGAGCTAACTCCCGCTGCAATCACCGGCAAAATGGATATTGGCGTAGGCCGTGTGCGTAAGCTGAATATGGGCCCTGAATATATCAGTGCCTTTGTGATTGGTGATCAACTGCTCTGGGGCGCTGCCGAGCCATTGCGCCGTATGTTGCGGATTTTGTTAGGCTAAAAGCTTGGCTGTATTTACATGCATGAATAATGTGGGGCGGGCGTAACCCGCAGCAATGCTGAAAAATACGTGGGTTTTACTAGGATAATAATGTAGGGTGGGCATGGGGTTGTGCCTACACGTTGGAATAGTGAAGTGGCTACTCGCGTGGGTATAAAGGCATGCCGACCTTAAGAAATAGAGCACAACGGTGCTCTATTTTTTTGCCTGTTACGGTGGATGTTAAAGAAATCTGCCTCTGTTACTTATCCAAAGCTTGCACGATAATAGTCCGCTATCTGCATCTGCGAGTCTCTATGCTTACTGATTTAATTCTTCTGCTTCCGCTCGCTTTTACTGCCGGTTTAATTGATGCCGCCGTGGGGGGCGGTGGGCTGGTGATGATTCCTGGTCTATTTGCTATTTTGCCGCGTGAAATCCCAGCGGCATTGTTTGGCACCAATAAACTAGCATCAATGATGGGTACGGCTTCTGCCGCCGTTCGCTATGCGCGGCGGGTTAAGCTGCCGTGGAATATCTTATTGCCAACCGCTGCTGCTGCCTTTGTTGGCTCCTATCTGGGGGCGCGCTCCTTACATCTTTTGCCGCTGGAATGGGTGCGCCCGTTGGTGATTGGCCTGCTGGCAGTTATGTTGGTCTACACCTGGCTTAAGCCTTCTTTTGGGCACGAAGACGCTGAGCGTGAGCTGACCCGCCGCGATTTATACATCGGCCTACTGATTGGCGTAGTGATTGGGTTTTACGATGGCTTTTTTGGCCCCGGCACTGGCTCATTTCTGATTTTCTTATTTGTACGGCTGTTTCATTTTGATTTTTTACGTGCTTCGGCATCGGCCAAAGTGGTCAACCTAGCCACCAATCTGGCCGCGCTGATGTTTTTTATCCCCGCACAAATGGTGATCTGGGGCTACGCCATTCCTATGGGCCTTGCTAATATCGCTGGAGCGCAAGTGGGGAGTAAAATGGCATTAAAAGGCGGCAACGTCTGGGTACGGCGGTTATTTTTGATTTTGTCAGTTACGCTGATTTCTAAGTTGGTATGGGATACGGTTAGGGTTTAGCTCAATAAACCACTCGGGAGTGCTTACAAGTTGGGGCTAATTATGAATTATTGGTTAATGAAATCTGAGCCGGATGAGGTGTCGATTGATGATCTGGCGGCTTGCCCAGAGCAGACGGTGGGCTGGTATGGGGTGCGTAATTATCAGGCGCGTAATTTTATGCGGGATAAGATGCAGCTAGGTGATCGAGTGTTTTTTTATCACTCCAGCTGCAAAGAGCCGGGTATTGCAGGCCTTGCCAAGGTTGATAGCTGCGCCTATCCAGACCCAACTCAGTTTGATACCCGCTCTGAGTATTTTGATAGCAAATCGACGCAAGAATCCCCACGTTGGCAGCAAGTTGACGTGCGTTTCATACAAAAAACCCGCTTGCTCAGTTTGAACGAGCTACGAGGCTACCCGGAGCTGGCTGAAATGCTGTTGCTGAAAAAAGGCTCGCGCTTATCGATTACCCCTGTGGCTGCACAAGATGCCGCATTTATCTTGGAAAAACTAGCATGCTAACTGCAATTTTGGCCTATCTCTGCGTAGGACTGGTGGCGGGATTCTTAGCGGGCTTGCTGGGTGTGGGCGGTGGCCTCGTGATTGTGCCTGCGCTGCTGTATGTTTTTGTTTTGCTGGGCCTGCCTCCCGAGCATCATCAGCATTTGGCGCTAGGCACATCAATGGCGACGATTGTCTTTACCGGCATTGCCAGCTTGAAAGCACATCATGGGCGTGGAGCGGTGCGCTGGCCCGTGGTGAAGATGATTACTCCAGGGATCTTATTTGGCACTTTTGCGGGCGCGCAGCTGGCGGCGTTTGTGCCTGGGCTAGGCTTGCAGTGGTTTTTTGTGGTGTTTGCTTATTTGGTGGCGGCGCAAATGTTGCTAGATTTCAAGCCTAAGCCATCCAGAGCATTACCTGCCGTGGGCGGCATGAGCGTGGTGGGGACGACTATTGGCCTTGTTTCCAGCTGGGTGGGCATTGGCGGCGGTTCTTTGTCAGTGCCGTTTATGACGCTTTGCAATGTGCCGGTGAAAGAAGCGATCGGCACATCGGCAGCGATAGGCTTGCCGATTGCGCTGGCCGGTGCGCTGGGTTATATCGTCAGTGGCTGGTCTGCAGGTGGCTTGCCACAAGGGGCGCTAGGGTTTGTTTACTTACCCGCACTGGCGGGCATTGTGCTGGCGAGTTTCCCCATGGCAAAAGTGGGTGCTGCAGCAGCACACCGCCTGCCAGTGCCGGTGCTGAAGAAATGCTTTGCAGCATTATTAATTGTGCTGGCAAGTAAGATGCTGTGGAGCTTATTGCAGTAGCTCGTCAGCGACAAAACTTAAACCTTGAACCACAGAGGGCACAGAGGACACGCAGCTCCACGGAGAGAAGTCATATAGGGTGGGCAAGTTTTTATGCCCACGCGTCTGTGCTACCCGCGTGGGTACGATAAGGCGTGTACCCACCCTACACTACATAAAACAAGATGCTGATAAATTGGCATAAGCTGCCACCTAGCACAAATAAATGCCAGATGCCGTGCCCGTGCGGGATGCGGGTGTCGAGCACATAAAAAACAATTCCTAGCGTATAGACTACTCCGCCAGCTGCCAGCCAAGTCATGCCCGCTGCAGGCAGGGCAGCTGCTAAGGGCTTGATGGCAAAAATAATTAACCAGCCCATCACTACGTAAATCACGAGCGACAAGGCGCGGGTGCGTTTGCCTAGAATATTTTCTTGCACGATGCCGATGATTGCCAGTGCCCAAATCACACCAAATAGCGTCCAGCCTAAAGGGCCGCGCAGGGTGACCAGTGCAAATGGCGTATAGCTGCCTGCAATGAGCAAATAAATGGCGCAGTGATCCAGCCGTTGGAAAACCGCCTTAGCTCTACCTGTCAGCGAGTGATAGAGAGTGGAGATCACATACAGCAGCACCAGCGTACTGCCATAAACGGTGACGCTAGCAATTTTCCACGGGTCGCCGGTCATGGCTGCAAAGGTGATTAGCAGAATCAGCCCACTGATCGCGAGGGCCGAGCCGATCAGATGGCTCCAGCTATTAAAGCGCTCTCCCTGATACATCTTTATCCTTTATGTGTATATCGCTTATGCCCGAGGATAACGGCTATATGGATAGCGTGTCTGGTATAAATGCCAGATGAATGATGTAGGTTTTTATTGCCAGAATAGGAAGGCGGGCGCTTATAAAGTGTGGAATACACTGTAAATATTGTTCTTCATGACAATTTTAAGACGCTAATCTCTTGATTTTATGCTAGATTTGCCGCCCTTCTGGATGATGTGTACTCGTTTATTTATGACTATGTCGTACTCTGTGAGTCTTAATTCTTTTAAAAAAATCAGCGGCCAGTTGGTTTTGATTGCTGGGCCGCTTGCCCTGCTTTTGCTCGGGCGTTATTTGGTGGATAGCAACTGGAGCCCACAGCGCCTCTTGTTTTCTGCTTTGCTATTTGCGTTGCTTGCGCTGCCCTTGAATCGCTGGGCTGCCGCTGTGGCCGCCATCAGCTTTGAAGGCTTGCTGTGTCACGCTAGCTGGTTAAAAGAAGGCCAGACAGGCGAGCCGCTGTTAGCCAGAGATTTATTTGAAGTCTCGCAAGGCGCGTCACTGGCTAGCTATTTAAACTGGGAAATGATTGTTTTTGCTCTGCTTGCCATGCTGGCAATTGGCCTTGGTATTTGGAAAAGGCCGCGCTTTGCTTGGTGGCGTTTGGTGCTGGCCTTGCTGCTGCCCGTACTGTTATTGGTACGTATTTTTGATCACGGTATTTTAACTAAGACCATCTCAAACAATCTAGTTGATCATTTTAATGCACCTTACCTTTCCTATAATTTTATCCAAAATACCCGCCAGAATGGGCTTTTAGTCCATCTTTACCAAACCGCTGAAAGCGTTAAGCTACCTGCCGCAGGGCCACACACTTTTTATCAGCTGGGCGCGCTTAAAACACAGGAAGTAATAGAGCCTGATGTGGCGTTAATTTTGTGTGAGGCTTGTTTTACCAGCCTGAATGACGAGCGTTTTACTACCCCAATCGCCCGCTTAAAAGAAAAGGGCTTTAGCGCCAGTATGATGCTCAGCCCCGTGTATGGCGGTGGTACTGCCGAGGCCGAGTTTGAAATGCTGACCGGTTTATCCTCGGCAGTTCTGCCAGGAATTGATTATCAAAATTACGCCAGCAGCTATCGCAGCAACGCGGCAACCTTGGTATCCCGATACAAAGATGCCGGATACCGAACGATAGGTATGCATAACTTTCATGGTAATTTTTGGAAGCGGCGTGATATTTATCCAAGCTTTGGCTTTGATTCGACGCGCTTTGTAGAAGAAATGTCATGGAAAACCAGAACCTGGCCGGACGATGGTCTTTTGTACGGTGCTGCACTGAAGGCTTACGCGGAAGGCCCCGCCAAAGGCAAAACTATGTTGTCGCTGGTGACGGTGATGACACACGGTAATTACACCGACAGAGATTTTGACGGCGGCCTTGGAGATTACAATCAGCGCTTGGATGCGGCAGTGACGCATCTGGAGAAATTTGTAAAACAGCTGGAAGCGCAGGCAAAAAAACGCAAACGCCCGCTAGTGATTGCTCTGATTGGTGATCACAAACCCTCATTAACGGCCGTGTTTTACCGCAAGGGTGTGTTTGATGACGGTTTCTTCCGGGAAAAAGGTGAGCGCAATGACAAATTTAGATTTGCCTACAATCTGACTCCGGCGCAGTGGCGTAAACGCGCCGAAGTGCCGCTGTTTATCAAGGCCAGCACGCCAGAGCTGGCAGCCAGTATGGCGAGTAATCTAGCGGAGAAACCGATGTTTTGCTTACCAGGGGAGCTGGCTCAGCTGGTGTCTGGGGATGACCCGTTCTGGGGGGCCTTATCTAGCCTATGCAGCCGTGCGCCTGATAAGCTTGTTCCAGCGCACCAGCCAGAGTGGCGCAAGGTATTTGAACCCGCATTGTTTGCTGAGCGATTGTTTTAGTTACTGACTGATATTGCGCACAAAAACTATTTATCCACGAAAAACACTAAATACACGAAAAAAAACGGATCAAATAGGGGTAATCTCCCTCTACTTTTTTATCATAATGCGTAGATGAGTTGCTTAATAAGCACTTGATCTTAAATACAATGATCTAAATCAATCAGAAAGTAATGGTCATGCGGTATCTGTTCGTGCTTTTTGTGTTTTTAGTGGACTGCGTATTTTTTGATCTTGCTGCGTAACATCAGTTACTGGTGTTCTTCACAAGCTGCCTCAACGCTAAGCAGGGCTTCATAGTAAAGGGTGAAGTAGTGATTGGCGTTGATACCGCACTCAACCAAGAGTTTTCCATCTGGGCACTGTGCTGATTCGCTGGCGATGGCTAAGTTGAGAAAAGGGGCGTAGGGGCCTGTGCCTTTGAGTAGGGCTGCACAAATGGCCTCTGGTAGCTTGAGTAGCCCAACAATTTGGGATAAGGGCCGGTGTATTAATTGCTCTAGCACTGAAAATAGGCCGAGTAGATATAAATGATCTTTTTCCTGTGGCCAGCGCTGGCTACCTAAGCGCTCAGTGAGCTCGGCACGTAATAGGGCGTGTTCTAAGAGAGAAGGATTGGGTTTTTCTTGGCCAGGTAAAGAAAACAGCAATAAAGATAACCAGCGATAAAGCCGCTCCCGGCCTAGTGCTACTAAAGCTTGATCTAGCGTATCAATTTTTTTATTTCTAGCTTCGGCGGCAGAATTGGCTTGCGCCAATACTCGGAAAGAGAGCAGTGGATCAGTTTTAAGTGAAAGGGCAATATCACTATTGCTGGCATCTTGGCGTAGTAGATTAAGTAAATCCATCACACGTAAAAACCCTGCCTCAATTGGCCCTTCTTGCCAGGTGTTTTGATGAAATAAGCGCCCTGCGGCATAGCTGATTTCTAGTTGTTGGCAGAGTTGAAACTCATCATGCCATGCTAGATCAAGCATCAACACAGGCTTGTTTGGGCCCTGTGCCTTGATACGGCGCACCAGCCTTTCTATGTCAGGGGCAAGTTTGCCATTTACAGAAAAAGCGAGCCATTGCGCTTGGGCGATGATTTCGGAAGACCAAGTGGCAGGAAGCTGCAGGGCTACTCCTAGGCCTGCTTTTTGTAGCTTTTGTAAGGTAATTAAGCCGCCCTCTGGTAGCGCGGTATTGGTATTGAGCAGCAGCATGCCGTTTTGTGTAGCAAATTGAGTGAGCTCAGGCTGAAGCAGGCTACCCGCAGAAATTTCCAATAGTCGTAGACGTTTTTTCCCCATGACCGTCCCTAGGCGTACCGTATGGCAAATTAATGCAGCCTCTTCGGCTAAAATTTGGGCAATGCTTTCTTTATTTTGCTGCCGTCTGCGTAGCAGGCTGCCAACAATTCTGCTGCTGCCATCAATAATATTGACATGCTGTAGTTGCAGCGCAATGGCTGGCGTTGCTTGAATGGGTTTACTTGGAGGGGCGGGAGCTGGAGTGGGCTTAGCAAATAATTTTTGTAAGAATTTAAGCATATTGGCTTAACACTAGACACGGGAATGCCTAAGTTTAGCAGCCGCGCAGGCTTTATACCGTCTTACTATTGCAAGGCATGTTTGGCGTAGTGAATCGCTTAAATTTTAGGCAGAATTTAGCTTTATGCCAAGAGTATGGCGTGGAGGAGCCGCCCCAGCATAGCTAGGGCGGCTAATACGGCTTATTTAGTCAGCTTATCCAGTGCTTCGCGATATTTAGCTGCGGTTTTTTCCGCTACTTCTAAAGGCAGGGCAGGGGCTGGCGGGGTTTTATCCCAGCCGGTGGTTTCCAGCCAATCACGTACAAATTGCTTATCGTAGCTAGGTGGGTTGCTGCCCGGCACGTATTGATCAGCAGGCCAGAAGCGGCTGGAATCTGGCGTTAGTGCCTCGTCCATCAGGCACAGCGTGCCATCGGTATCTAGACCAAATTCAAACTTGGTATCGGCGATGATAATGCCGCGCGTTGCAGCGTATACGCTGGCGGCTTTATACAGGGCAATGGCGGTATCGCGCACCTTGGCGGCAAGCTCTACGCCGATTACTTCTTCGCAACGCGCGTAGCTAATGTTTTCATCGTGATCACCCAATTCTGCCTTGGTTGATGGCGTGAAAATAGGCTCAGGTAATTGATCGGCTTCGCGTAGGCCAGCGGGTAAAGCCATGCCGCAAATGGTGCCGTGCTGCTGATATTCTTTCCAGCCCGATCCTGCGATATAGCCACGAACAATTGCTTCAACCGCAACGGGTTTCAGGCGTTTTACCACCACGGCACGGCCTTCAACTTGGGGCAGATCTGCTGCGCTGACCACGTCTTCTGCACGCTCGCCGGTGAAATGGCTAGGTACTACGTCTTTTAGTTTATCAAACCAAAAGTTAGAAATAGCGGTGAGGATTTTGCCTTTTTCTGGAATTGGCTCGGCCAGAATCACGTCAAAAGCGGAAAGCCGGTCGGTAGCGATCATCAGCATGCGTGCATCATCAATCGCATACAAATCGCGCACTTTGCCCGAGTAAATCTTAGTCAGGCTGGTCAGGTTGGTTGTGGTAAGGCCGGTCATTGCAAATCCTCAAGGCTTTTATGGCAATAAGCCGCTATTTTGCCCGATTATTGATGGCTTTGCATAAAGCTTGGTTGGATGGTTGGGTATCAAAACCCAAACCTTGAACCACGGAGGACACCGAGAGCACGGAGTTACACGGAGAAAATCTGAGCAGGCAGCATTATTTAACTATTAGCATTGATTGTTTTTCTCCGCCCCCTCCTTAGTTCCGTGGTTCAAGCTTTGGCTTTGTCCAGAAGGGATGAGCAAGAGTATTTTTGCATAAAGCGGGCTAATTCTTGGTCGGATAGGCTGCCGCTGGCCAGTGCTTGGATCACGCTATCTTGCACCTGTGTGGGTTTATTTTGCGAGAGTTTGAATTGTCCTTCCAGCGATTCGATCTGTATTTCAAAACCAATAATCGCAGCTTGTAAGCGCTGAATAAATTCGGCGGGCATGATATCGGGGCTAGCATAGGGCTCGCCCTCGTACTGGGCGATCAGGCTGGCCAGTGCCAAGCTGGGGCTATCCGTAATCTGAATACAGCCTTGCACATGCACTGCAGTGTAATTCCAAGTGGGCACTTGCGGGCCGCTGGGATAGTAGCGGTGTGAAATATAAGCATGTGGCCCCTGAAAAATCACCAACACCTGCGAATCATTTTGCCATGCCTGCCAGTGTGGATTAGCCCGTGCAATGTGGCCGACTAGCGTGCCCTCATCAACCAGCGTTAATGGTAGGTGGGAGGCAAAAGCCTTGCCATTGACTTGGCTAATCAGCGTGGCAAAACCGTAGTCACGGATAAAACCATGCAAGCTGCTAGCATCGTTTACGGCAAAGGCAGAGGGGGAGAACATGTGGATTCCTCTCAGAAAATTTAGGGTGGGTGTGCCCAACAACGATCGTTGTTGGCTCGCGTGGGCACGTTTTTGTGCCCACGCATCAAGTATGAAATATCCGCGTGGGCACGATAAAACGCTGTGCCCACCCTACATAAAATTTGTGTTCTCTGTAGTTCAAGATTTGGGTTTTGATGGGATGGGTTTAAGCCCCGCCATCCAGCTGCTGCAATAGATACAGCCGCTGATAGATGCCGCGATCGATCAGCATGAGCTCGTCGTGATGGCCTTTTTCTGCGATGCGGCCGTGGTTCAGTACGATGATCTGGTCGGCGTCGCGGATGGTGGAGAGGCGGTGGGCGATCGAGATCATAGTGACTTTGCCGTGCAGGCGGGTCAGTGCCTGCTGGACGATTTGCTCGGTTTCGCTGTCGATATGCGATGTCGCTTCGTCTAGCAGTAGGATACGTGGCTTGCCTGCCAATGCACGGGCGATGGCGATGAGCTGCTTTTGGCCGGTAGATAGCCGCGTGCCGCTCTCGCCCATATCGGTGTCGTAACCGTTTTCTAGGCTTAAAATCAGCTCGTGAACATTGGCTGCGATGGCCGCGGTTTGGATTTCTTCAAAGCTGAGGTTGCGGCCCATATCGATATTGTCGCGGGCGCTGGCGGCCAGCAGGAAAGGGTCTTGCGGCACTAAGCCCACACCAGCCCTAAACGCTGCGTCGCCAATTTCTAATAGCGGGAAACCATCGATTTCAATTTTGCCAGCCTGCGGCGTATAAAAGCGCAGCAGCAAAGAGAGCAGGGTGGATTTACCGCTGCCCGTGTGGCCCACAATGCCGTAGAACGCGCCGGCTGGAATATTCAGCGATAGGTCGTGCAGCACTGGGTGCTTGGCGTCATAGCCAAAGGCCACGTCTTTAAACTGCACCGCACCTAGGCGAACTGAGCCTGCACCTTCCCCGTTGCTGGCTGGTTTTTCACTTAGCAGCACATTCACGCGGGCGGCAGACACCACGGCTTGTTGAATCTGGCTAAATTGCATGGTGATCTGAATCAGCGGCTCCACCACGCGGGCGATATAGCTCACAAAGGCATACAGCACACCAATTTCTAGGCCGCTAAAGCTTTGCCGGCCAAACATCCAGATAACGGTGACAAGCAGAGCCACGTTTAAGAAATCTAGCGCAGGGCGCAGCAGCCAAGCGTTGGCGCGCAGCTCAGCCATGCGGGCGGCGTAGAGGCTGTGGTTGGTTTTTTCAAAGCGTGCGCTAAAGCGTTGCTCAGAGTTCGTTGCTTGCACCACGCTCATTCCAGCGATGGATTCGGCCATTTGCGCATTGATATCGCTGCGTAATTGGCGCGCCCTAGTGACCGAAGGCGCACTCCAGCGCTGATACAGCCACACAATTAGAACCACGGCAGGAATCAGGATCAGCACGATCAGCATTAAGCGCCAGTTTAGCCACGCCATAGCCGCCAAGGTGCCGAGCACCACAATCAGGCTGTCTAGCATCACAAACAGCACCTGCACATAGAGTGCTTTTACGGATTCGGTATCGTTGGTCACGCGGCTAACCAGTTGGCCGGTGATGGCTTTATCAAAAAACGCCATCGGCAGGGCTAAAACATGGCTGTAAACCTGTTCACGTAAGCGTTTGACCGAGCGCATCGCCACACCGGCAAGGCGCAGCAACTGCCAGTAGCGCAAGATAGATGCCGCCCAGCCGCAGGCCAAGCCGCCACCTAGCAACATAAAAATCTGCGGCCAGTTTAAAACCTTGGGCAATAAGTGCTGGTCGATAAATGCCTTACCAAGCAGCGGCCCTGCGGCTTCTAAGAGCGCAGCACAGATCAAAAAAAACAACCCCAACCACAAATGGCGTCGCTCCGGCAGGGCAGCTTGGTTAAGAAGCGAAATGGCCTGTTTACGTTCGGACATTCAATAAACCTTTTTGGTTAATGCCAATATCAAATCTTTGGGGGCAAATTTAGTGTAAGGCTTAAAAACCCAAATCTTGAAACACAGAGGACACTGAGAACACGGAGTTTCACGGAGAAAACCTTTTATCGAATGTTTTTCCTCCGTGGCCCTCCGTGTTCTCCTTTACTCCGTGGTTTAAGGTTTGGGTTTATTCAATTACTCTTCCAAGCTTGCTTCCAGTTGTTGATAGCGCCATTGGCTGGCGTACCAGCCGTCTTTTTCGACTAATTCCTGATGGCTGCCGCTTTCTACTACCTTGCCGTGTTTCAGTACCGCAATATGGTTGGCGTTGACTACGGCGGAGAGGCGGTGGCTGACGATGATCATGCTACGCCCAGCCTTCGCGTCATTCAGATGATCCAGAATTTGCGTTTCAGTCTGGGTATCCACCGCCGATAATGCATCGTCAAGTAGCAGCAGCGGCGCGTCAGATAGCAGGGCGCGGGCGATGGCGACGCGCTGGCGCTGGCCGCCAGAAAGCGACACGCCTTTTTCACCGACAGGGGTGGCATAGCCATCCGGCAAGCGCAGAATATCGTCGTGCACCGCCGCTAGCTTGGCTACGTGTTCGATCTCTGCCTGCGTGGCGTCTGGCTTAATCAGGGCAATGTTTTCTGCCACGGATGCCGAGAATAAAAACGACTCCTGCGGCACCCAGCTCATACTGCTGCGTAATTGCTGCAGCTTATAGTCTTCAACATTAATGCCGTTCCAGCGGACCGCACCGCTTTGTGGGTGGTACTGGCGCAGCAGCATACGCAGCAGGGTAGATTTGCCCGCGCCAGTTGGCCCAACCAGTGCCAGTGTTTGCCCTGCGGCAAGGGTGAGAGAAATACCTGCTAGCGCTGCGCTGTTTTGTTCTGGATAAGTAAACTCAATGGCATCAAAATGGAGCAAACCACTGGGGGGCGCTGTAACGTTGCCATGATCGTCTACGGTCAGTGGCTGGCTTAACAGCGGATCAAGCCGCTCCCATGCCGCCTTACCGCGCTCTAAGAGGGAAAGCACCCAACCTGCGGCAAACATTGGCCAGATCAGTTGGCCTAAATACATACTAAAGCTGGTTAGCTCACCAATGGTGAGCTCGCTATGCCAAACCAGATAGCCGCCTAAAGACAGCGTGAATACGCTGGCGGCGGTTAGTGTCATGCCGACTACCGGCTCAAAGGCCGCTTCCCAGCGCTGCGCATCTAAGCTGGCTTTGGCTGCGTTGGCGGCTAAATCAGACAGCACCTTGCTATTGCGCCCTTCTAAGCCCAGCGCGCGCAGTGTTCTTATCCCTGCCAGTGTTTCTTGTACATGATCGTTCAGTGCCGAAAAACGTTGCAGGGAATCGGTTGATGCCTGATGCACCTGGCGGGATAGCCGCCAGAAACCAAAGGCCATTAGCGGGAAAGGCAGTAACGCTACGGCGGCCAAGCGCCAGTCTATGCCCAGAGTCATCATGGCTAGCACCAGGATCAGCGTCATCGAGCCATCAAAACCGGCCAGCATGGCCTCGCCTGCGGCCATTTCTACTGCGTCGATATCATTAGTGCCACGCGCCATTAAATCGCCAGTGCGCTGGCGGTGATAAAACGCTGGGCCTTGAGCCGCTAATTTTTGGTAAAGCTGCACCCGCAGCTCAATACCTAGTTGGTAGGCCGCAGTAAATAATTGCAAGCGCCAGCCAACGCGCAGGAAATAAATGGCGAGGCCCATCAGCAGCAGTTCAGCCAGTTGCCATAGCATGGCGTTATTGCTCATCGATTTACTGACTAGGCCATCGATGAGAAACCCCACCTTGCGCGGAATCCATACCGTGAGCACCGCCACGGCAAACAGCATTAACGCCGCCAAAATATAGGCACGCCAGTGGCGGCGGACAAAATCGCCCAATAATTTAAACAGCGTCATGTGTGTGATCTCGAAATGGCTAAGTGATATTTTTGCTTTAAGTGCAAGAGTTTATCTGGGAAACAGTAAGCTGAGAAGCCAGTAATTACGCTGGTTTGTGGCTTAAATGTACATAGGCTTAAGCTATGTTTATTGTGGTTGGCGCGGTTTTTTAGGTGCAGGCTGTTAAGATTCGCCTGATCAGTAAATCATTTAATTTAAGAGAGAATTCATGTCTTCCCATTACGACGTCCTTATTCTTGGTGCTGGCATGGCGGGCTTAAGCTGTGCACGACGTTTGCACAACGAAGGCAAAAAAGTATTACTGCTCGAAAAAGCCCGCGGCCTTGGTGGTCGTATGGCTTGCAGGCGCACAGAAAAAGGCGCTTGGGATCATGGTGCTCAGTACTTTACCGCCAGTGATGCTGATTTTGCGGCGCAAGTAGCGGCTTGGCAGCAGGTAGGCTGTGTTGCGGAGTGGGACGCTAAGATTCAGGCTTGGGATGGCCAACGTTTCACCAAGCCTAGCAAGATGCAGCGCTGGGTAGGTGTGCCTGCGATGAATTCGCCGTTACATGCTCTGGCTGATGGGCTGGATATATTGTTTGATGTAAAAGCTGAATCACTGGCACAGCAGGATGGCCTGTGGCAACTGAAGGCTGGGGATCAAAGCTGGCAGGCTAAGCAGGTGGTGCTGACCACGCCGCCAGAGCAACTTAGCAGCTTACTACCTGCAGAGCACGCACTCACTACCTTGGCGGCATCGTGCCAGATGGAGCCATGCTGGGCGCTGCTGATTCATTCTGCTAGAGCTATAGATTTGCCTTTTGATGGCTTGTTTATTAATCAGGGGCCGTTTACTTGGCTGGCCAAAAATACCAGCAAGCCAGGCCGTGGCAGTGAAGAAAACTGGGTAGCGCATGCTTCACCAGCATGGTCGCGCGAGCACCTTGATTTAACGCCAGATAAAGCCTGTGCCATGTTGACCCGTGCTTTTGGCGATGTGTTCCACGATATGCCGCTCGAGCATTTACCGGTGTTTAAGCTGCTAAAAATGAGCGCCCACCGCTGGCGCTTTGCAAGTGGAGCCTTGGCAGAAGGCACAATGCCGTATGCAGTGAGTGCAGATGGCTTAGCGCTAGCTGGGGATTGGCTGGCTGGGGGCAAAGTGGAGGGCGCTTACCGCTCAGGCTTTGCACTGGCTGGCGCTTTGCTAGCGGCCTGTCGGACTTAGGACTGACCTACTGCAAAAACGCCGGATTCGGCCATATTCCACGCATTTTTTCGTTACACGCTAGCTATTTGCCTCAAAAATGCGTGTTGCTGTCTCGAACCGGTCATTCTTTCGCTACGGTCGCCAAAGTCCGACAGACTGCTAGCGGCGTAATACCGGTTTTGTGGGGTGGGCAAAAGCTTTATCTTGCCCACGCGCACATCCAATCAACTCAGCATGTTTAAATCTAAAACGGCATATCGCCGGTTCTGAATTCCACACCGAGCTCTTCTGAAAGGCTAAGCATTTCTTCGTCATCCGTGCTTTTGGCTAGCCAACCGCCGTAGCAATCGCCTTCGGTGGCCCAGTTCCAAAGTGTATAGCCTTGCGATCTAAGCTGCCCGTAAGCGGCTTCCATCAGATCTGGCACGCTGGTGTTGTCTAGAAAATCATCATCGTCGGTGTCTTCAACGCCCCAATCAATGCTGATCTCTACCCGCTCTGCCAGTGCGTCTATGCTGGCAATAAATGACTCGGTGTCTTTCCAATCGACAAAGAAACCAGATTCCCAATCGATCACATCTTTGATAATCCAGATGACTTCGGTTTCCTCATCATCTTCACTATCGTCTAAGTTAGCGACTTCTTCCTCAAAGGCGGCCCATTGAGCTTCTACAGCGGCAAGGTCATCAAGGTTAATGAGTTCAAAAAGTCGCTTAACGGATTGTTCCTTTGTAGTGCTCATGGAGGGCTCCTTTGCTGCAGTCGCTGAAATAAAAAGAAGGTATGGATTGCGTTATACGTTGAATGACAAGTAAATACAGTGATAGTTTCTGCTGTATTGATACTTACTGTTAGCATAATAATACGTTCAAGGCATAGCTTGCACTTTGCTTGTATATATCTGTCAGCGAGATGCTACATTGCTTTGTTTAAGCCTATGTTAATCGTTTTTTGCTTTTCTGATGGGCTTAGGGCTGGCAAGCATCATCATGGGGTTTCGCCATAAAAAACAGAGCAAATACCTGGCTGAATTAACTTACAGAGCTCAAGTCAACACTCTTTCCGGATGCGTATAAACCGTAAAACGCTGCTCGCGCACAAAGCCTAGTAGGGTGATATTAGCCAGCCTGGCCTGTTCAATAGCCAGATGGCTGGGGGCCGATATCGCGGCGATGATGGGCATTTGGGCACGGGCGGCTTTTTGGATCAGATCGTAAGAAAGGCGCGAAGTCATCAGCAATACGCCATCCGGCCTTTGCCGCTGGCTGGCCAAATGGCCGATCAATTTATCTAAGGCATTATGGCGGCCCAAGTCTTCAAAAACTGTTAACTGCCCCGCCGTCCACCAGCCTGCAGCATGTACGCCGCCTGTTTGCTGATTCATGGTTTGCAGCTCACTTAAAGCTCGCATGCCTGCCAAAATAGCCTGCGACTCAATTTGAAAACCTGACGCAAATGGCTGCGGCGCACGCATCACCTCGGCCAGCTGCTCACTGCCGCACAAGCCACAAGCGGTACGGCTTTGCAAATTGCGGCGACGGCTGCGCAGCTTGGCGGCAAATTCATTGGGGATTTGCAAATGCGCTTCATAACCATCGTGGCTGGCTCTGATTTCTACGGCCAGTATTTGGTAATAGGCAGCAACAATGCCCTCGCTTAGGCTAAAGCCAATCGCCAGTTGTTCCAGATGAAGCGGGCTACACAGCATCACCAGATAGGCCACGCCGTTGTAGACCAGGAGCAGCGGCACTTCTTCTGCCACCTGCTGCTCCAGCTCTTGTAAGGCATCATCGACATAAAAATGCGCTGTTACGGTTTGAATACCCTTGCTCATGCTTGCAGATACACCACTAAGGCTTTGCTGGCGGGTGTCATCGCGCCAACAGCGTAGTAATCCAAGGGCACTAGCGGATTGGTTTCTGGAAAATAAGCGGCCATACAGCCCCGTGGAATATCAAAAGGCTGCAGGCGGAAATCATTCACTTGCCGCTCGCGATCAAACCACACCGAAACGATATTTACATATTGATCGGCTTGCAAACCCTGCTCGGCCATATCCTCTGCATTGATAAACAATACTTTTCGCTCATTTTGAATACCGCGATAGCGATCATTTCTGCGGTAAACCGTGGTGTTGTACTGATCGTGGCTGCGGATCGTGGTGAGTGTCAGCAGCGGTTGCGTGGTTAAGCCTTGCAGCTGATCACGAATAGATGCTTGCAAGGCATGGACTTTAAAACGCGCCTTGCCCACCACCCAACGCCGCTCTCTTGCCGTATTGCCCAGATAAAAACCACCAGGCACGCGCACGCGCTGATTAAACTCGGTAAAGCCTGGAATTGCGACAGAGATTAAGTCGCGGATCAAATCGTAATCCTGAATCAAGGCTATAAAATCTACGGGGCTATTGCTCAGCGTGGCGGCCGCCATGCGTGCCACTATTTCTGGCTCGGACAATAAATGCGGGGACGCAGGCGTTTTAATGCCGTGCGTCAGGTGCACCATACTCATCGAATCTTCAACAGAAATGCTTTGCGGCTGCTCATTTTGCAGATCGATTTCTGTGCGGCCAAGACAGGGCAAAATCAGCGCATCCAGCCCCGGCACAAGGTGAGAACGATTAAGCGTGGTGGTGATATGCACCGTTAGGTTTTGCTTACGTAATGCAGCATGCGTGCGTTCAGTATCCGGCGTGGCAGCAGCAAAGTTACCGCCCATGGCGATAAACACCTTGCCAGCACCTGACTCCATCGCGGCAATGCTTTCCACCACATTGCGGCCCTGTTGGGCTGGTGGCGTAAAGCCACAGGCCTTGCCTAACTGCTGCAAAAAGGCAGCGCTGGGGCGCTCATTAATCCCCATGGTGCGGTCGCCCTGCACATTGGAATGCCCGCGCACTGGGCAAACACCCGCACCAGCTTTGCCGATATTGCCTTTCACCAGCAGCACATTGCAAAGCATTTGGATGGTGGCCACCGCATGCTGATGCTGGGTAATGCCCATGCCCCAAGTAATAATCGTGGCTTTGCTCTGGATATACACATCGCCAAGTTGCTTTAATTCGGCGAGTGTTAAGCCGCTATGGCTGACCAGATCTTCCCAAGAAGTGGCGGTAATATCGGCCACCAGCTCGGCAAAACCATCGGTATGCTCAGCAATAAAAGCTTGATCCGCAGCGCCTGCCTCCAGCACCGATTTAAGCAGTGCTTTTGCAATCGCCAGATCGCCGCCCAGCTGCGGCTGCACATACAGCGAAGCAATCGGCGAGGCCGAATTACTCAACATCTGCAGCGGATTTTGCGGGTCCTGAAACAAGACCAAACCACGCTCTTTCAGCGGGTTAATCACCACAATCTGGCAGCCCCGCTGCGCCGCTTCATGCAAAGTGCCCAGCATGCGCGGATGATTTGTGCCGGGGTTTTGCCCAAAAATAAAAATCGCCTCGGCGTGATCAAAGTCTTCCAGCGTCACCGTGCCCTTGCCCACGCCAATGCTGGCGTTCAGCGCCAAGCCGCTGGGCTCGTGGCACATATTTGAGCAATCGGGCATATTATTCGTGCCATAAAGACGCACAAATAACTGATATAGAAATGCCGTTTCATTGCCAGTCCGGCCCGAAGTATAAAAATGTGCTTCGTCTGGCTTGATCTCTTTCAAATGCCTTGCAATCAGCTGAAATGCATCATCCCAGCTAATCGGCAAATAGCGGTCGCTTGTTGCATCAAAGCGCATCGGCGCGGTTAGCCTGCCCTGCTGCTCCAGCGAATAATCATCCCATAGCTGCAAATCGCTGACGGTATGCTCTGCAAAAAAATCAGCCTCAACCCGCTTAGATGTAATCTCGTGACCAATCGCCTTGGCACCGTTCTCACAGAATTGCACACGGGTATTAGGCTTGTCCGGCCAGGCACAGCCAGGGCAATCAAAGCCATCGGGCTGATTGGCGTTAGCCAGTGCAATCACGGATTTGCCCGCATGATTTGGCTCGATGGTGGCAAGCGTCGCTTTAAGTGCGCCCCAGCCGCCCGCTGGCGATGGATTTTTCTGTGACATTCTGGCGTTCCTAAGCTCAATTGCATATTGAGAACAAAACACAGCCCCGATGTGGATAGCGTGATCTGCACTGGGCCATCCCTTGTGTAATCTTACGTAAGCCAGACATTTCAATACAGCTATATTTCAGCCAATATTCACGTAAGCATTTAAACAGCAGCAAACCGCCTTCTTTGATTGTAACAACTTGATCAGCTTGGCCTCTCAAATCCGCTTCATTCAAATAACTGTGTTCGCCCACAAACGATGGCATTAGAAATAGCGCCCATAAAAATGATTCTTAATTAAGGTTAACAATATGAGTTTGGCTGCAAGCTTCTTTCGCTGGCATCGCTGGATAGGCTATCGGTGGCATTTCAAGTTTTGGCGTGGATGCTTGGCTGCTTTTTCAAGAATGGATTAAACGCGGCGAAGTGATGGGTAATCCCCTCATTTTTAAGCTCACTTCAAAGTAGAGGCTAGGCATGTAATGCCAGTTATTCTTGAAAATCACGGCTTGGAAATCTGCCCCGACTTATGACATGACGCGTTTCAAACGTTACGTAGCTGCTGGCTTAGTGGCTAAGATCGATGCTGTGGCAGAAAGATGAGCAATGAGCACCTCACTTCGGCCTAAGCGCCGAAAAAGGTGGCAATTAACGCCAAATTGAATCAAATAGAGGCAAACGCTTGTCCAAAACAGGGTAACCCTAGTGTAAATATGCTTTTGGTATCTTAATTTGGATCGATATAAATATGCAAAAGTGTTGGAAATAAATCGTGGAATCAATAATTTATTGATTCCAGGTGTGCTTAATGTTAATTTGCATCTTTCTTTTTTGGAAAGTATTTTGTAAGACTTTTTAAGCTATTGTTGCGCTGTTGATGCACCGATATGGGCTGTGAAACTCGTCATTTGGCGGGTTTCGGGTAATCGTTTCCCTGTTCGTGGCGGGCCCTTTTTTCTTGCAAGAGGCATCATGCATGATCGGATTTTGTCACGTTTACCTTGCATCCACATGAGCAAGACTCACTCTCAAGCCCGCACAACCCCATGTGTTCGTGCTGAAATGCAGTCCTCCCCGCTCTCTGCTCATGCCTTGAATAACCGATGCAACGCGATTGTCGGGTTTCAGATCATTCTATTTATGTACGTATCTACATCGTGGGAGCGGCTTTAGCCGCGAAAGCGCCAGTTGTAAATCTGTGCGGCCCAAGCTGCGTTTACGAAAAACGTGATGTTTTTGTATTTTTTTAAGTGAATAGAATTGCTTTCGAGGCGGCCCAGCAATAAACATCCGGCTTTGTCGGAGGCAGTTTAACTTTAGCAAAGGAAAAAGTAATGAATATCATTAAACATGTATTTGAATTTATGCTTATTGAATCCATATATTTTCTTGGTTTTTTTAATAACAAACTAAAAGTTCATCTAATAAAAAAAATAAAAACAAGAAAAATGAGAGCAATGTGTACTTATGCTTTTCACAACTCGTTATTTTATAGAAAATCATTCTTTGCTCATGGTATTTTAGAAAAAGATCTTCGAAGTTTGACCTTTGAGCAACTTCCTGTAGTTAAAAAAAGTGATATTGTAGAAAATATTCAGGATGTTTTTACAGACAAGACACTGAATAAAGATGAGGTGTTTGATTATATTTATAATGGCAGCACAGAAAAAGCGTATCAGAATAAATATATTTGCTTTACAACATCAGGCACATTAGGTTTAAAAATGCCTGTTTTACTGGCCATTAATGATTTTAAGACGCTTGTATTTAATACTTTTTTATATAATTCTAAACCATTTAAAATACTTTTAGGGAGAAAGACAAAAATAGCAATGCTGGGTGCGGTGGAAGGCCGTAGTGCAGGTGTCGCATTTATTAAAAATCTGCCTAAATCAATTTTTGAAACTAAAGAAATTTCTCTTTTGTTGCCAATAGATAAAATAATTCATGAGTTGAATGAATTTAGTCCTGAACAGCTTATTTCATATCCCGGTGTGTTTTGTTCCTTGATTCCATATAAAGAATCAGGTGTGCTTACTATTTCTCCTAAAAAAATAGTGTTGTCGGGTGAGATATTAACAGAGGAAAATGCTGAAAGAATTAACAAAGCATTTAATTGTGAAGTTAGTAATTCTTATGGTGCTTCTGAATGTTTAATTATGGGGGTGAAAAAAAATAAAAATCCCTATCGTTTATATCATAATATTTGTAATGTTGAAATTTTGGATAAGAATAATGAGCCTGCTAAAGATGGCGAGTTAGGGCGGATTGTGGTTACTAATTTTATTAATTATAGCCAGCCTATTATTCGGTATGATATTGGCGATCTTGCTGTCAGTAAAATGAATAAGTATGGAGAAATGACGTTTGATGGTGTTTCTGGAAGAAATAATAAACCTATCTTTTTCAAAGGAAATAAAGGCGAGCAGGTAGAGCTATTTTATTTGGCTCTGTACTCGTTGTTTTTATTTTCTTCCGGAATATATAAATCTCAAATGCTTATCGGAGAAAATTCGATAAGGGCATTGATTGTGGGAACGAATGAATGCATTGCTAAGTGTGAAATTAACATGGAAAAACTACTACGAAGCAATGGTGTTGATCAGACGGTTAATTTCTTCATCGAAAAAGTTGAAGACATCCAGCCAGATTCCAATGGAAAAATTCCATTTATTAAATTCCAGCCCAGTTAATTAGCGCGAATCAATAACTGGCAAGTTTGCATACTCCGTCGAGACTCCGGTTATGGCAGGTTTAGCGAGGAACTCACATCAGGCGTAATGTTTGTTTAGTTCACTATGCTTGAATTAATCCACCAAATATTCCGATTAGCCCAGCAATTTTGATTAGCGAATGGGCGGCTCTAAAAAAGTCAATGATTTGGCCGAGGCCAATTGCTAGCCCTTCGCTATCGCCAGCACCGCCGCTAAAAAGCCAGCGTCTTCTATTTGGGCAAACAGAAACACTTTATCTTCATGTGAGCATGCTAAAAAGTCCGCAATAATATTCAGCACTTGCCGCCACACCAGCCGCACCTCTCGGCTGAGGACCGGAAGTAGGAAGGCTAGTTTTAATTAAGCAGGTGGCAGGGCCTTTGCAGGCGCAGACAGGAACGCAGCCACAGCGCCCGCTGGTGGAGTTTCGCTTAAGCCGCATTCTGGCTGGGCAAAGAGGGCGAACGGTCTTGAACGATGAGGTGGCGTAAATACTGGATTTTTCAGGGATTTATGAACGGTGGCGAACCCCCGAAAACCTCTTTCTATTTTCCAATGCAAAAGCGGCTAAAAATCACACCAAGTAAATCGTCGGAAGTGAATTGCCCTGTGATTTCGCTGAGTGCGTTTTGGGCGAGGCGTAGCTCTTCGGCAAAGATTTCAATTTGCAAATAAGCGATATCAGCGGTAGCAAGGTGGGCTGCCGCGCGGCGAATGGCGTTGAGATGGCGCTCACGGGCGATAAACACGCTGTCGTCATTGCCGTGCCAGCCAACCAAGGTGAGTAGCTTGCTACGCAGCTCAGTTAAGCCAATGCCGGCTTTGGCCGAAACGTGGATTTCATTATCGGCCACGATGCCTGGCACATCACCGGTTAGATCAATTTTGTTGAATACCCGTAGCACCGGTAGTTGTGGCGGCAGTTTATCCAAGATGGCTTGATCGTCTGCAGTGATGCCTTCGCGGCTGTCGATCAGCAGCAGGGCGAGTTCGGCCTTGGCAATGGCTGCCCAAGTGCGCTCAATGCCGATTTTCTCAACGGTATCGGTGGTGTCACGTAAGCCTGCGGTATCAATAATATGTGCAGGAACGCCATCAAGCTGGATCAGCTCTCGCACCGTATCGCGGGTGGTGCCAGCAATGGCGGTAACAATGGCGATTTCTTCGCCTGCTAGCGCATTCATTAGGCTGCTTTTACCTACATTTGGCTGGCCAATGAGCACAACATGCACGCCTTCACGCAGCATTTTGCCTTGGGTGGCGGTGCCAAGTACCCGTTGTAGCTGGCTTTGTAGCTCTAGCAATTTGCCGTGGGCATTGGCGGCTTCCAGAAAATCGATATCTTCTTCAGGGAAGTCTAGCGTGGCTTCAACTAGCATGCGCAGGGTGATGAGCTCGTCAACCAGTACATGAATCTCACGCGAGAATGCACCATCCAGTGATTTAAGCGCTGATTTTGCCGCTGCGGTAGATTGGGCGTCGATCAGATCGGCAACGGCTTCGGCTTGGGCCAAATCCATTTTATCGTTTAAGAAGGCACGTTTACTGAACTCCCCTGCTTCGGCAAAGCGTGCACCCAGCTCAATGCAACGTGCTAACAGCATTTGCATCACAATCGGCCCGCCGTGGCCTTGTAGCTCGATCACGTCTTCGCCGGTAAAAGAGTTGGGGCCAGGAAAGTACAGCGCAATCCCTTCATCCACTACGCTGCCATCTGCTGCTTTAAAGCGGGCAAAGTGGGCGTAGCGGGGTTTAAGTGGCTTGCCGATCAGTTGATCGGCGATATCGCCCAGATTGCGGCCAGAAATACGAATAACGCCCACACCACCTCGACCGGGGGCGGTGGCAATAGCTGCGATGATATCGGGGGTGTAGAGCATGGCGAACTCGGTGTGGGGATTAAGTGAAACTTTCTTCATAAGCGGTACAAAGCAGGATGCGCCAGCCTTGTGGTGTCTGAATCAGATTATACGTGGTATGGAACTGCCACGGCGCTGGCTGTTTGCGCTCAATTTGCCAATCGATATCTACAATGGCGTGTTGAGTGCCCTGCAAAAATAGCTGATTAATTTTAAAGCTAGCCTTTAAAAAGCCTTGCTCTGTATACCACTGGCAAAGTTCTTGCATATTGTTTGCCGTGGCATCTGGGCTAGAAAAATGTGTGTATTGCCCATGCTGAGCAATCCCTGAAGGCATGGCAAATAGCGCCGCAATGCTCAGGCTATTCTGCTGATTGTAAGCAAGGCAGTAGCTATTAAAAAATTGCTCAATTTCGGCATGGATGTGCTGTGTTGTCATCACAAAAACTCGACTGCTCTGAAATGAAAACGCCGCCCGAAGGCGGCGTTATTGAGGCGAATGGCTTATTAAGTTTTAGCTAGCTTAACAGGCTTATCGTTATCTGCTTTTTCAATCTGGCGCGTGATAAACCATTGCTGAGTAATGGAAATCACGTTATTAACGACCCAGTACAGTACCAAACCGGCAGGGAAGAAGAAGAAGAACACACTGAACATCAGCGGCATAATCTTCATCATCTTAGCTTGCATCGGATCCGGCGGTGGTGGCGATAACGATGTTTGGATATACATCGAGATCGTCATCAATACTGGCAGTACGTAGTAAGGATCTTTCACTGATAAGTCAGTGATCCAGAACATCCACGGCGCTTGGCGTAATTCAACCGATGCCAGCAGTGCCCAATAGAGTGCAATAAACACAGGAATTTGCACCAGCATCGGCAGACAACCACCTAGCGGGTTCACTTTCTCGGTTTTATACATTTCCATCACGGCTTGCTGGAACTTCATCTTATCGTCGCCGTGCTTAGCTTTAAGCTGTTCCATGCGCGGTGCAAGCTTGCGCATTTTAGCCATTGAGCGGTAGCTGGCGGCGGCGAGTGGGAAGAACATCGCTTTGATCAGCATGGTCAGTAGAATAATCGACCAACCCCAGTTGCCTACTATCTTGTGAATGAAATCCATCACGGCGAAGATAGGTTTAGAGAAAATGGTGAAAATCCCATAATCTTTAATCAGATCAAAGCCTTGCGATACGGTTTCAAGTACGCGTGTTTCTTCTGGGCCAACAAACAATGGCACGGTTGTTTCGTACTTGGCATTGGCCGCAACCGCTGGCAAATCGACAATTACACCCGCAGAGTACAAGCCATCTGGCAGCTTTTTCAGCTCGTAGCGAACGCCATTTGCACCGCCTACAGCAGGTGCACCCACTGGGGATACAATCCATGCAGTAGCAAAGTAATGTTGCAGCATGGCAACCCAGCCGTCTTTGGCAGTTTGCTCATAATCGCCTTCACCCTTATCTAGCTTGCTGAAGTCCACCTTTTGGAATTTCTTCTTATCGGTGTAAACAGCGGGGCCGGTAAAGGTGGTTGCGCCCATATGGCCGCCGCTACCTTCAGGTGTTTTACCATCACGAAGCAGACGGAAGTAAGCCGATGCGGTTAAAGGCTTGCTTGTGCCGTTAACGATTTCGTACTTCACATCAATCAGATAGCTATTACGCTTAAAGGTGTACACCTTAGCGATTTTTACGCCATCTGGGCCCGCAGCTTCCAAACGAACCGCAACTTCATTTTGACCATCGGCCAATTGGTAAGCGCTTTGGGTACTGGTGAAGGTGCTTTTATGCGTAGGCAGGCCAGCACCGATCAAGCCGGTTTGGGCTACATAGATATGCTCGCCTTCGTCTTGTAGTAGTGCAAATGGCTTTTTAGCATTATCAATCATGCCATGCTTAAGCAGCTCTACACGGCGAAGATCGGCACCAGTGGTGTCGATTTCAGCATTGAAGAGGTCGGTTTTTACCGTAATGCGCTGACCGCGTTGCAGTCTGCCAGCATCTTGAGGTGCTTGGCCTGGGGCAGCTTGGGGTGTAGAGCCATTGGTGGCGCTTGCTGTAGCAGCAGGCGTGGTTTTTATTTGAGGGTAACGCTGTTCCATCCACTTCTGCCAGAAGAAGAGGATGCCGAATGACAACGCGATAAAGAGGATGAGTCTCTTGGTATCCATTGGTGCTCGAAATGGTATGCGGATTTATGGTACCGGATCATGGCCGCATCCACCCCAAGGGTGGCAACGGCACAGCCGGCGAATAGTTAGCCAGCTCCCTTTTATCACACCGTAGCGTGTAACAGCTTCAATGCCGTATTGGGAGCAAGTTGGCGTGTAGCGACAGCGGGGCCCAAGGAGCGGGCTAATAGTAAACCGATAAAGTGTCAGTAGTGCGACGATTATTTTCGACATTTGTGAATCTTGCCGAGCAGTGAAATAAGTGCTTCACGTGCTGCAGCGCCTTCTTTTCGCCCAAATGGTCGACGTGCACGTACCACCAGATCGATGCCGGTTACTTTATTTGCGTTCAGGCGAAATGTTTCTCGCACTGTGCGTTTGATGTAATTGCGGCCAACTGCCCGTTTGTCTGTTTTTTTTCCGACGACAACGCCAAGCCTAGCGTGATCTAGCCCGTTGGGCTTGCCAAGTACTTGAAAGAAATCGTTGGAAGAAGAACAGCGCAAACTAAAAACGGATGAAAATTCATCCGCTTTTAGCAGGCGCATATTGCGCGCAAAACCAGTTTGGGAGTGTCCCAACAAAGCTTAGCATCAAGGTTATGCCCGCAATTAAGCGGTCAAAACCTTGCGGCCCTTTGCGCGGCGAGCGTTAACAACGCGAACGCCGCCAACTGTTTTCATGCGGGCACGAAAACCGTGAGTGCGTTTGCGTTTGATAACTGAAGGTTGAAATGTACGTTTCATAATATTGGATCCCTGCCAAACAAAATCGAAGTAAACCGCCGTTTATATGCCTTCTATGGCCTTGTGTCAATGTATTTTATTAAGCGGCATCATAATCGGGCTGTGGATAAGTCGTGGGTGAAGCGGTACAATCGCCCCTCGTTCTCTTTTGAAAACATCACCGCTTTCGTCGTGAGCCCCAGTGTGGGGCTGTTTTGTATCTTTGCAGATCACGGCGAACAGGATACCCCTATGTCTGTGCTGGAAAATTGCTGGCCCCACTGCCTTGCTGAGTTGGAGCGTCGTTTGGGCGCGGACCAGTTTCGTATTTGGATTAAACCGCTTACGGTAGAAATGACCGATGAGGGTTTAAACCTGATCGTGCCGAATCAGATCTTTTTACAATTTATCCGTGATCGTTATCTTGGAATGATTGAAGAAGCCGCGGCAACTTTTGCCATAGGTGGCGATGCGCCAGTTATTGCTTTGCGTGTTGGTGTAATGCCAAGGCCGGTGGCTGCCTTACAAGCCAGCAGCCAAGAGGGCGGTGTTGCTAAGCCTGCGCCCGCCAAGGCCGTGATCAGCGCTTCGGCGGCTAATCATGAAACCACGCGGCTTAATCCTAATTTTACTTTTGAAACGCTGGTTACCGGTAAGGCCAACCAGTTGGCACGCGCTGCGGCCATTCAAGTGGCAGAAAACCCAGGCGTAAGCTACAACCCGCTGTTTGTATACGGTGGCGTAGGCTTGGGTAAGACTCACTTGATTCAATCGATTGGTAACTATGTGCATCAGCGCAATCCTGGTGCAAAGATTCGTTATATTCACGCCGAAAAATACGTGCAAGACGTGGTGCGTGCCTACCAGCACAAAGCGTTTGACGAATTTAAGCGCTACTACCATTCGCTAGATTTACTGCTGATCGACGATATTCAGTTTTTTGTGGGCAAAGATAAAACCCAAGAAGAATTCTTCTACGCCTTTAACGCCCTTGTTGAAGCGCACAAGCAAATTATTATTACCTCGGATCGCTATCCAAAAGAAATTGACGGCTTGCAAGAGCGTTTAACCTCGCGTTTTTCATGGGGCTTAACGGTGGCGATTGAGCCGCCAGAGCTAGAAATGCGCGTGGCGATTTTGATGAAAAAGGCCGAGCGTGAAAACTTTAAGCTCGATGCCAATGTGGCGTTTTTTGTGGCCAAACATATCCGCTCTAATGTGCGAGAGCTAGAAGGTGCGCTGAAACGGGTATTGGCTTATTCGCGCTTTACCAATCAGCCGATTACACTAGATGCAGCTAAAGAGGCGCTGAAAGATATTTTGGCGTCTGGCAGCCGTCAGGTATCGGTCGAAAATATTCAGAAAACGGTCGCAGATTTTTATAAAATCAAGATTGCAGATATGCACTCTAAAAAGCGCACTCGGGATATTGCAAGGCCAAGGCAAATTGCCATGGCCTTGACTAAAGAGCTTACCCAAATGTCTTTACCGGCAATTGGTGAAGCTTTTGGCGGGCGCGATCACACCACTGTGCTGCATGCCTGCCGTACCATTGAAGAAATGCGCGGTAGCGATAGCGAAATTGCTCACCAGTACGGTGTGCTGCTGCAAATGCTGCGTAGTTAATCCTTAGCGTGGCGGCTGATGCTGCCACTGCTGCACTACCGCTTGTTTAAATACAATGTGCGTTTATGCGTTTTGTATAAAAAACGGCGGGTTTTGTAAGTTTGGATGTTGCTGTGCTTATTTAACATGGCGAAGCGCCATTCATTCCCTACACATGCTGTAAATCGGTTAGAATCCTGCGGTTAAACCCATTTTTCGGAACGAGGCGCCATGCAACTCTTGCAAGCCGAACGCGATGCGCTCCTGAAGCCGCTGGCCACGGTCACCGGTATTGTTGAGCGCAGGCACACCCTGCCCATCCTCTCGAACGTGTTGATCAGGAAGGATGGTGACGCCCTGTCTTTTACCGGCACCGATCTTGAAATTCAGATCAGTAGCCGTCAGGCGGAAGGCTTTTCTGGCGATGATTTCGCCATTACAGTTGCGGCTAAAAAGCTGTCTGATATCTTGCGTGCTATTGCGGATAAAACCGTGGTTAGTATGGAAGAGGCTGATGGCCGTCTGACGATTAAGGCAGGCAAAAGCCGCTTTAATCTACAAACGCTGCCCGCGGCTGATTTCCCGCAGCTTGCGGTAGATACCAATTTGCGCGCCACGATCCGTATGCCACAGGGCCAGTTAAAAGCCTTGCTTGGGCGTACGCAATTTACGATGGCGCACCAAGACATCCGTTATTACTTGAACGGCTTGTTTATGGTTACCGAAGGCAATCTGCTGAAACTGGTTGCCACTGATGGCCACCGTTTAGCCTTTGCCTCAGCTGAAATCCTTGGTGATTTTGCTAAGAACGAAGTGATCTTGCCGCGCAAAACCATTTTAGAGCTGTACAAATTACTGGCCGATTCGGATGACGAAGTCACCATCGATATCGCCAGCAATCAAGTGCGCTTTGCTTTTGGCAATATTGTGATTCACAGCAAGGTAGTGGACGGTAAATTCCCCGACTATAACCGCGTGATTCCACAAAACAATGATAAAGGCCTGTTGATTGAGCGCCAGATGTTATTGGCCTCTATGCAACGCGCTGCGATTTTATCGAATGAAAAATTCCGTGGTGTGCGCTTAGTGCTTACCGACGGCCTGCTTAAGATCATGTGTAATAACAATGAGCAGGAAGAAGCCCAAGAAGAAGTTGAAGTGGCTTACAGCGGTGCGCCACTCGATATTGGTTTTAACATCCAATATCTGCTGGACGTACTGACCAATACATCGGTTGAAACGCTGCATTTCTCCTTTGGCGATGTCACTTCTTCGGTACTGGTTACTATTCCAGATAACGAGCATTTCAAATACATTGTGATGCCAATGCGTATCTAGCTTCGGTAAGTTTACGAGTAAGGTCGGGGTTGCCCCGGCCTTTTGCATTTGTAAGATGTTAGATTTAGGCCTGTTGCGAAGAATAATTCGCACTGTTTTTATGATTTTGATTGGCTTTGCTTCAAGCTTTTGGGCTTGAACACACTGCGTACATCTTTATAAAAATTTAGCTTGGCCAAAAATGGGCCAAGCTCGTATGTTGATTTAAGGAATTAGCAATGTCTGAGCAACAAGAATATGGCGCCGATAGCATTAAAATTCTGAAAGGTCTTGAAGCCGTTCGGAAACGTCCGGGCATGTATATTGGTGATACACAGGACGGCAGCGGCCTGCACCATATGGTGTTCGAAGTGCTGGATAACGCCATTGACGAGTCGTTAGCAGGGCATTGCGACACTATTAAAGTGATTATTCATGCCGATAACTCCATTAGCGTGGAAGACAACGGCCGTGGTATCCCAACGGATATCAAAGAAGACGACGAATTTAAGCGCTCTGCCGCCGAAATCGTCATGACAGAGCTGCACGCCGGTGGTAAGTTTGACCAGAATAGCTACAAGGTATCTGGCGGGCTGCACGGTGTGGGTGTATCGGTGGTGAATGCACTATCTGACTGGCTGAAGCTGACTATTCGCCGCAATGGCAAAGCGCATAGCATGGAGTTTCGTCAAGGTGAAGCGGTTGCGCCGCTGGCCGTGATTGGCGACACCGAGCGTCGTGGTACCGAAGTACACTTTATGGCTTCGATCGAGACTTTTGGCCTGGTTGAATACCACTTCGAGATTCTGGCAAAGCGTATTCGCGAGCTGTCTTTCCTGAATAATGGTGTAAAAATCCAACTGCTAGATCGCAGCCACGGTAAAGAAGAAAACTTTGCCTATGAAGGCGGTGTAAGCGGTTTTGTGCAGTATATGAACCGCAATAAATCCGTATTGCACCCACATATTTTCCATGCGGTTGGCGAAAAAGACGGCATGATTGTGGAAGTAGCGATGCAATGGAATGATTCTTACCAAGAATCCGTGCAATGCTTTACCAATAATATCCCGCAAAGGGACGGCGGCAGCCATATGACGGCGCTGCGCCAGGTGATGACGCGTACCCTCAATCAATATATTGAGCAAAACGATCACGCCAAAAAAGCCAAGGTAGAAACCTCAGGCGACGATATGCGCGAAGGCTTGACCTGCGTGCTATCGGTGAAAATGCCTGATCCAAAATTCAGCAGCCAGACTAAAGATAAGTTAGTTTCTAGCGAAATTGGCCCAGTTGTCAGCGAAGTCATCAGCCAAGCCTTGGCCGATTTCCTCTTAGAAAACCCAAGTGACGCCAAAATTATTTGCGGCAAAATTGTGGATGCCGCCCGCGCCCGCGATGCAGCCCGCCGTGCCCGTGAGCTAACTCGCCGTAAAGGCGTATTAGATGGCCTAGGCCTGCCGGGTAAACTGGCGGATTGCCAAGAAAAAGACCCCGCAAAATCTGAAATTTACCTCGTTGAGGGTGATTCTGCGGGTGGCTCGGCCAAACAAGGCCGCGATCGTAAGTTTCAAGCGATTTTGCCTTTGAAAGGTAAAATCCTAAACGTAGAACGCGCACGTTTCGATAAAATGATCTCTAGCCAAGAAGTAGGCACACTGATCACCGCCCTTGGCTGCGGGATTGGTAAAGACGATTTTAATATCGATAAACTGCGCTATCACCGCATCATTATCATGACCGATGCGGACGTGGATGGCTCGCACATCCGCACCCTGCTGCTCACCTTCTTCTATCGCCAACTGCCAGAGCTGGTAGAGCGCGGCTATATCTATATTGCCCAGCCGCCACTATTCAAAATCAAGCATGGCAAGAGCGAATCGTATCTAAAAGACGAAGCCGAGTTAAAACAATACCTGCTGCGCCAAGCCTTAAACGGCGCATCGCTATTGCCAGGCTCAGACAAGGAAGCGATTGCCGGGGAAGTGCTAGAAAAACTGGCCCGTCAATACTTTGCCTCTGAAGCCGTTATTGATAGGCATAGCCGCTTTATCGATGCCGCAGTACTGCAAGCCATGATCTCGCTGCCAGTCTTAATGCTAAGCACCGAAGCCGATGCACAGCGCAGCGTTGATTTATTGACGGCGGCACTGGATAAAGTGGCCACGCCAAACAGCCCACGTTACACCTTTAGCTTTAATCGCTCGGAAGAAGCGTTTGTAGTGAAAGTATCGCGCCGCCAACACGGCGTAAGCACCATTCAATACCTAGACGAAGCCTTTCTGCTCTCTGGCGACTACGCGCAAATGCGCAAAACCGCCGACCTGCTCGAGGGCCTCTTGGGTGACGACGCTAAAGTAAAACGTGGCGAGCAAATCCAAGCAGTAACTAACTTTAAAGACGCCATCGAATGGCTACTGGGCCTCATCCGCCGCAACGTAGCCATCCAGCGCTATAAAGGTCTGGGCGAAATGAACCCAGAACAACTCTGGGAAACCACCATGGACGTCACCGTCCGCCGCCTGCTGAAAGTAAACGTAGAAGACGCGCTAGGTGCGGATGCGGTATTCACTACCCTGATGGGCGATCAGGTAGAACCACGACGTCAATTTATCGAACAGAATGCGCTGATTGCGCGGAATGTGGATATTTGATGGGGGAGAGGCAATTGCCTCTGAGATAAGTAAGGCCACAAAGACTCCATTTGGGGTCTTTGTGCATATAGGGCTTCTGAATAATTAATGCTTCCGTGATAGGGGGTATTTTTTAGTAACTAATATAAGCAGTTTTTGGGCTAGGTCGGGGTATGCGTGTTTTATCTCGATAGCGTAATCATGTTGATGATATTCGCTGAGTAATTATGCAAGGATATGGTGCTGATATGACTCGGGATGAGCAGTATTTACAGAGCTTGGTTCGTGAGCTGATTGGTTTACCAAGTGAAACAGGCTGGTTAGAGTTTAAGCATAATGATGCTGAGCCTCAGCGCATTGGTGAATATATTTCCGCATTAGCTAATTCAGCGGCCCTTGATGGAAAGGCATGCGCCTATATGTTGTGGGGCATCGATGATGTTAGTCATGCTTTGCTGGGTACTACCTTTAACCCGAAGACTAAGCGCAAAGGAAATGAAGAGTTAGAAAGCTGGCTGTTGCGCCAACTTTCACCAAAAATTGGCTTTCGTTTTTATCAGGTCCATCTGGATGAGGTGGATATCGTGATTCTTGAGATTGACCGAGCGTTTCGGCATCCCGTGCAATTTGAGGGCTCATCGTTTGTGCGGATTGGCTCTTATATGAAGCGCTTGAAAGATTTTGCTGAAAAAGAGCGTGAATTATGGCGAATACTGGATGCAACTCCTTTTGAGATGCTGCCAGCTGTAGAGAAAGTAAGTGCTGATGAAGTGCTTAAACTGCTGGATTACTCTGCTTATTTTGATTTGCTTGATAAGCCATTACCAAATGGCCGAGATGTCATTCTTAATGCTTTGGCTGCTGATCGATTGATTGAGTCAATGGGCGGAGGGTATTGGCGGATTTTTAATTTGGGGGCGGTGCTGTTTGCTAAAAAGCTCTCTGAGTTTGGTCGTTTGCAGCGCAAGGCTGTTCGGGTCATCGTTTATCAGGGTATGGGGCGTATTACCACTTTACGAGAGCAAGAAGGAACAAAGGGTACGCTGCCGGTTTTGAAGGCTTAATTGAGTATATTAATGGCTTACTAGCTGTTAATGAGGTGATAGGGCAAGCTTTACGTAAAGCGGTGCCGGTTTATCCTGAACTGGCGATTCGTGAGTTGGTGGCAAATGCGATTATTCATCAGGATTTCAGTATTTCTGGTAGTGGCCCCATGGTAGAGATTTTTGATGATCGTATGGAAATCACCAACCCTGGCATTCCATTGCTCGATCCAACGCGCTTGTTAGATAGCCCGCCTCGGTCACGGAACGAAAGCCTTGCTTCATTGATGCGAAGAATTGGGATTTGTGAAGAGCGTGGCAGTGGTGTTGATAAAGTTGTGTTTCAAACCGAGTTTTATCAATTGCCTGCTCCGGCCTTTGAAATTACGGGTGATTCAATGCGTAGTACCCTATTTGCGCCGAGGGCGCTAACCAAGATGGATAGTGAGGATCGTATTCGTGCAGTCTATCTTCACGCCTGTCTGCGCTATGTTAGGCGTGAATTTATGACGAATACCTCGCTGCGTGAGCGGTTTGGGATTGAGGCAAAAAATAGTGCAACTGCTTCGCGCTTACTTAAAGAGGCGCTTAGTGCTCAAGTCATTAAGCTGCATGATGAATTGGCCCCGCCTAAGCTACGTAAGTATGTTCCATGCTGGGCTTGATTTACTTGATGGGTATTTGATAGGCAGAGCGTTAATGGCGGGTTAAATATTAAAAGTTATTTAAAATCAATTGGTTGCATTTTATTTTGTACTTGATGGGTATTTGATTATTTACTTCATCCACTGGTAGCCATTGGTGGGGCTGTTCGAGTTATCTGGCGGTTTTGCGCAAAACCGCCTACCTGCTTGATGGTCTGTTGGGTGACGGCGCTAAAGTAAAACGCGGCGAGCAAATCTAAGCTGTGAGCAACTTTAAAGACGCTATCGAATGGCTACTCGGCCTAATCCGCCGCAATGTAGCCATCCAGCGCTATAAAGGGCTAGGGGAAATGAACCCAGAACAACTCTGGGAAACCACCATGGACGTCAGCGTCCGCCGCCTGCTGAAAGTAAACGTAGAAGACGCTCTTGGTGCGGATGCGGTGTTTACCACCCTAATGGGTGATCAAGTAGAACCGCGACGTCAATTTATCGAACAGAATGCGATGATTGCGCGGAATGTGGATATTTGATGGGGTAGTTTGCTAAACCTATGATTTTAAAAAGGGGCGCATATTGCGCCCCTTTTTGTTGGCGCTAAGAATGCCAAAATCCATATAGAGCTTGGGTTGGCGGGGCTTTTCGATTAGCATTGCTCATCGTTTTTCAATGCAAGTAAGCCAAAATGAGCAAGCAGTCCCTGTTAGAGCAACTCGATCAATTTAATGAACAACAATTACGCCGATTGCTGGTTGAGCATCTTACCGAGCGCAAGCTAGGCTTGCGCTGGGAGGCTAATTTGATCGAGCGCGATGCCGCAATGAATGCCGATCTGGTTTTTCCGCGACTGCTGCCCGAACACTCGCACGCCTTGCCTGAAGCAGGCGTGGTGCCCCACTTGATTATTGAAGGCGATAATTTCGACGCGCTGCGGCTATTGCGCGCCACGCACCGTGGGCAAGTCCGAGTGATCTATATCGACCCGCCCTATAACACGGGCAATAAAGACTGGGTTTACAACGATCATTATGTGGGCGCGAATGATCGCTACCGCCATTCGCAATGGCTGGAATTCCTCTATCAACGCCTGTGTTTGGCCCGTGATTTGTTGACGAGCGATGGCGTCATCATGCTGTCGATCAATGACGAAAACCGTTCGCGCTTGGAATTGTTGATGGAAGAGGTGATGCCAGGTCGGAGAGTAGGTTCTTTCGTTTGGAAAATACGCCAAGGGTCAAATGATGCTAAAGGCGCATTTATTTCAGTAGATCATGAGCATGTCCTCATTTATGCGAATAGTGGCTTTGCTTTTGCGGGAGCCCAACGTAGTTATGCAACATATTATAATGAGGATAATGATCCAAATGGTGATTGGTCATCCGACACATTGTCTTGTGCAAAAGATTTTATTGAAAGGCCTAATCTTTACTATCCGATACAAGATCCTGCAACGGGGATATGGTATCCCTGCAACCCCGAGCGAGTTTGGGTTTATAGCTCGGAATTGAAAAAAAAAGCAGCGGAATTACGTTCAAAAACAATGGAGGAATTTATTCTTGATAAAAGGGTTTTGTTCCCAAAAAAACAGCAAGTGGAAGAGTGGCACTCAATAGAGGATTTATTAGAAGCAATCGACTCTGGAAATGTACCAGGAACAGGGGCGACAAAAATGCTCCGCCGAGATTTGCCCGATCTTTCATTTTGGGTAGGTAAAAAAATTGGCTTTGGAAGACCAAGATTCAAACGCTACAAAAAAGACCTAGCTGGTGAGACAAAACCAATCTCCAGTTGGATCCAACCATCTTCTGAAAAAGATAATGATGAAGCAGATAGTCTTATTGTGGGCAGCAACCAAGAGGGGGCACGCGATATTCTGAGTTTCTTTGGAACTAAAGTATTCAACTACGCCAAACCACTTTCGTTAATCAAAAATCTATTGCAGCAAGCTACCCGCCCCAATGACATCGTGCTGGATTTCTTTGCCGGTTCCGGTACGACTGCGCAGGCGGTATTGGAGTTGAATGCCGAGGATGAGGGCAAGCGGCGGTTTATTCTGTGTTCCAGTACTGAAGCTACGACTAAAGAGCCAAACAAAAACCTCTGCCGCGATGTGTGCGCGGAGCGCGTGCGCCGCGTAATGCAGGGCTATGGTAATAAACCTGCTCTTGGCGGTAGCTTTGCTTATTTGCAGCTGGATAAATATCAGGAAGCCGATATTCAGTTCGGTGGCCGATTTAAAGCAAACCGTGGTGCGGCAGGCTTGGGCGCGTAATCAATGGTTAAAAGCTGAGCTGGCCAAAGCGGGGATTCCGCTCACGCCGTTGCTGTTGATTCAGGTTGCTAACGGTGAAAAAACCATCGACGACGTTGAGCGTGAATTGATTGAGCTGTGCAAAGTGCCGCCCGCTGCCATTGGTAAGCACTCTGCCGACGCGCCAGACCCTGTATTAATGGCGGCGATTGCTGCTGATGCAAGCAAGGAAGTGCTGATCTTTAAGCAATCTGCTGGGACAGGATTTGATGCACCGCGCGCGTTTGTTTTGGCATCGACTAAAGCCGTGAATGACCCTGATTTTGCAATGCAATTTATTGGCCGTGTTATGCGGGTTGCATCTGCCATCCGTAATCGTTATGCCAAGCTGGAAGATATTCCGTCATGGTTTAATACCGCGTTTGTGTATTTAGCTAATGCCGATGCACAACAAGGCTTTGCTGCTGCTGTTGCAACGGCTGGCTTGGTGAAAAGTCAGTTGGAAGGGGAAACCACGAAGCTGGTTGAGCGTAGAACGAGTTCTGGTGCGATTGTATTGACTAATACGCCAAGCTCTCAATTGCCGATCAGCTATGACATTACTCCGGTTCGAGATTTTCCTTCAGCAGAGCCTGTTGGGCCATTAAGCACGCCAGCCACCCCGCAATTAGATTTGTTCTTAGATACAGAGCTGCCAGAGCTGGATCTGGTGATTGTTGCGCCTGACAGTAAACCTACAGTTCAAGCTGCGATGCCAGTGAACCCCGTTGAGTTGATGGCGCATTTTGCAGGGCATGAGATTAAGGCTTATCACCGGCGTGAAGATGTAAGAAATTTACCCGCAGCTCTGAAGCGTGAGGGCCGCCCACAGTTTTTGGCAATGAGCGAGTTAAGCCGATTGGTGGCTCAAGATATTGTTTTGAGTGACAAGGTGGTGGCTACTGCTATACGTGCATCATTGAATCAATTGCAGGCGCAGGAGCTGCATACTGAATTGATATCCGGTGTGAAGAACTCGGAAAGCATTGAAGTCATTACCGATCGTGCGGCGCTGGCAAGGGAAGCGCGTAGCAAGTTGCTTAATATGTTGCCGCAGACCGAAGAAGCGGATGTCGTCATTATTTTGCAAACGTTTGTGCAGCGTATTACACCTGCATTGCTGGATGCTCTGTCCGCTCAACATTTAGTGCTGGATGAGCAAAACCTAAAGCGAGTGATTCGAGATGCTGCTAATTGGGTTGCGCGCAGCGAGGCTGATCGACTTGCCGTGGATTTGCATAAAATTGTTAGCCAGCAAGCTCAGTTAGAAGAAGCTGGCCGATTGCCTGATGCAATGCTCTTTCCGATTGCACTGCCGCTACAGGCATCCCCTAGAAATATCTATGGGGTGCTGCCCCCTAGCATTGACGAGCTAAGCAAAATTGATCAGTTGTTGTTGCCTGATGCGATGCGCTTACTGCGTGATCAAGAATGGCCGCTTACTGAAGATGCTTATATTACTGGCAAATATGACCAGAGCTTTTCGCTGAATACAGAAGAACTCGCATTCGCTAAATCTTTAGATCGAAGCGATTTTGTAGCGTGGTGGCATCGTAATCCTCCTGGCGAGGGTAAGCGGTATGCAGTTCGTGTTGTGCGTGCGGAGCATAAGCACTTTTTCTACCCAGATTTTATCGTTTGCTTAGAACATGATCCGGGTGATGAGCCACTGATTCGCTTGGTAGAAACCAAGGAAAGTTTGAAAGATGCCGAGCGCAAAGCACGTCGCATTCCTTTGTATTACGGCAAAGTGCTTTTCTTAACCAAAGACGATCAGCGACTGAAGTGGGTTAAGGATGACGGCACGATGGGCGATGAGGTTGATCTTGCCGATCTACAGGAATTGCGTGATTGGCTGAAGAAGCACTCCCCTGAGGATCAAAAATATAGCTGCCATTCGTGATTTAAATAAACAGCATTCAAGCACAATAGGAAACAAGCATGAGTGATATCCAGCTTTTTCAACTTTCCCAGCATAAAGCGCTGCCTTTAAAAGGCCATGCTTCAGATTTGGAAAAGCCGCTACAAACACTGATAGAGCGTAATTTAGAGGTTTTATTGGGGGTGCGTTTTATTGCTTCTGAATATGCAACGGGTAAAACGCATGGTGGGCGGATTGATACGCTGGGGCTGGATGAAAATAATTGCCCGGTGATTATTGAATACAAGCGTTCGCAATCTGAAAGCGTGATTAATCAGGGTTTATTTTATTTAAATTGGCTGATGGATCATCAGGCTGAATTTAAGTTACTGGTCATGGAGCGCTATGACAAACCGTTGGCTGATGCTATTGATTGGAGTGGGCCACGGGTGATTTGTATTGCTGCGGATTTTACTAAGTACGACGCCCATGCAGTGCAGCAAATGAATCGGCAGATTGAGTTGGTGCGCTATCGCTTGTTTGGTGAGGATTTATTGCTGCTGGAGGCGGCGAATACGCCCAATGTGCAGGCTGCCCCAATGGTGAGTTTGGCGAAAATTCGGGGCAGCGATAAAAGTGTTGCGGAGCTGTTACCAGAGCTAAGCGATGAGATGCGCGAGCTGTTGGCTTCTTTAGAAGACTATATTCTGTCGCTAGGGGATGATGTGCAGCGCAGGGAATTAAAGCTGTATTACGCATTTAAACGGCTAAAAAACTTTGCTTCCATTGTTTTGCAAAAGGGCCGTTTGTTATTGTTTTTGCATTTAGACCCTACTTTGCATTCCATGCCTGCTAATGGCCGAGATGTGAGCGCTATTGGCCATTGGGGGACGGGTAATCTAGAGCTGGGTATTGCAAATCAGCAAGATTTTGAGATAGCCAAGCCCCTTATTTTGAAGGCTTATGAGCAGTAAATGCTGCTGATAAATACTCCGTAATAAGTTCTCTAATAATGCAAACCTTGGGCGTCATGCCCGCGCAGGCTAGAATCCTGCGGCACTGCTGGATCCCCGATAAAGCCACTCGGGGATGACGCTTTTTTAGCCGGATTAAAATACAAGAAAACTTATGTTCAGCGAGTGCCAAGCCAGCATCGTTTCACAAAGCATCGTTGCCCGCTTTGCTAAGCGCTGTACCGTGCCACTCAGCATCAGCGCAAACCCAATCCCCAATTTCTATATACCACCTCCCCCATATGCTCCGCCGCCCAAATTCACTTAAGACGTGGCAGTGGGCGCTGCGTGTTGCTGCTCGTGTGCGATCAACCAGCGCTTGCGCTCTAGCCCACCGCCATAGCCGGTGAGCGATCCATCTTTGCCGATAATGCGGTGGCAAGGAATAATAATTGCGATGCGATTGTGGCCATTGGCTGATGCCACCGCCCGCACGGCCTGTGGATTGCCAATGGCATTGGCTTGCACTTGATATGATGCCGTTTGCCCAAAGGGTACGGTGAGTAATGCTTGCCACACTGCTTGTTGAAAATCCGTGCCTGGCGTATGGAGCGCCACCGAGAAAGTCTGCCGTGTGCCGGTAAAATACTCGGCCATTTCACGCTCGGCTTGCTGGGTATGGTGATTTTCTCCTGCAATAATTTTGGCTTTGAGTCGGCGCTGTAAATCTTTGAATTCGGTTTCCAACATACGCCTATCTACAAACTCAAGCAGGCATACCCCTTGCTGGCTGGCGCACACAAACATTGGCCCCAATGGCGTGGTGAAGCGGTGAATCAAGATCACCGCGGAATCGGTGTTTTGCATGGGGCTGGTTCCGATGAGTTTTTTATAGGTATAGGCAAAGCCGCTCAGTGATTCGTAGCCCGATTCATACGCGGTTTCCAGCGCTCTTTTGCCGATTTTTAATTCTTCCAGCGCGGTGTTGATGCGCAACATGCGTTGAAAGGCCTGAAAAGTCATGCCGTAGTGTTTGCCAAACCAGCGGCGCAATATTTCGGGGCCAATCCCCAGTTCGCGCAGCTGATCGTCACTTATTTTTTTCTTTGGATTTTGCCTTAGCAGCTGCAAAGCTTGCTGTACTTGCGGTGGCGCGGAATGCGCATTTTCGGTGGGGCGACAAATTTTGCACGGACGATAACCCGCATCAAGCGCGTCTTTAAATCCAGTGTAAAACTCAACATTTTCGCGCTTGGGTTTGCGGGCGCGGCAGGTGGCAATGCAAAACACCAGCGTGGTTTTTACACCAACAAAAAAGCTGCCCACATACTCGGGCGAGCGATCGAGCAAGGCTTGGTAGTAGCGGTCGATTTGCTGCTCATCCGCAATGCGCATTTTCAAACACCTGCGTAAAAGATTGAGTTGAATTGATCTGGCTAAATAGATGGCTAAGTTGTTGCTGCGCTTGGGCAAAAACAAAATTACCCATGCTAATCCGCTTCACGCCTAAAGCTTGCAGTGTTGCAAAATCGGGCAATTCTGGCATGCACATTACATTGAGCGGCAAACTTACCGCCGCCGTGATGGCCGCAATATCGGCGGCGCTGCTAATACAAGGTACAAACAAACCATCGGCTCCCGCCGCCTGATACGCAAGGCCGCGTTGTATTGTTTCCTGCAAGGCCTGCTTTTTGCCCAGCAAAAAAGTATCGGTACGAATATTAATAAACAGGGAGCAGTTTTTAAGCTGCAAAATGCGGCGTATTTGGCTTAAATTGGCGCAAAATTCATCAATAGAGAGCAAATGTCGTTGATCTGATACGATGCTGTCTTCCAGATTAATTCCTACCACGCCGCGAGCTGCCAGCGCGAGAATATGCTCGGCAATCTGCGCCGGATTACGGCTATATCCTGCTTCGATGTCCACTGTAAGTGGTAAATCGCAAGCCGCAATCATTCGATCGACGATATAACACAATTCAGCGAAAGTCAGAGCCTCGCCATCTGGATAGCCGAGCATTGCCGCGATCGCCGCGCTGGATGTGCCTATCGCTTGATAATTAGCTCGCTGCGCCGCTTGGGCGCTGGCTGCATCCCATACATTGCATAATAAAAGTGGCGTGGCTTGCTGGTGTAAAGTATCAAAATTCATCTGCATCTCCATGTATGCCGCATACAGTACGGAAATCGAACGCAGAGCACCAACCGAAAACTGAACAAGTATTTTTTTTGTCTGAAGCTGGGCGTTTACGCTATACCCCCCCCCGATATGCACCGCCAGCCAAATTGCGCCGTCGCTGACTTCCAGCACGGTATGTGGGGTAAGGGCTGGGATAAACAGGTAATCGCCGCTTTGCAGTGCGATGGTTTCGCCCGCTACATCCAGCTTGGCCTCGCCTTGTAGCAGCAGTACCCATTCGTCTTGGGGCTGGCTGTATTCGGTGTGGGCGATGCGGGGCGAGCTGATGATGCGCTCTATCGTTAGGCCGGGCTGGCTGTGTAATGGCTCAAAGCGCTCGCCCGTTGGCGGTGGGCTGCTGTGGTCAAAGATGTTTTTAATCTGCATGGTGTTTGCTCTGCTATAGGGATGAAATGCTGTGTTTCTGCTGGCTCTAATCTGAATCCTCCCCCTGTATTTCCTGATAACACCTGAATTGTATATTTATATGCCGTAAGCATCGGCGTAGTATGCAGGTCTATCTTGGAGGGCCTGCCTTATGCTGCTTGCTTCATTTAATTCGTTTAAAAACCGCTTATCGGGCTTGCCGGTGATGGCTTGGGGCTTGGCGGGGGCGATGTTTGTGAATCGGCTTGGGGTGATGGTTAAGCTGTTTATGGCCTTGTATTTGCGAGAATCGCTGGGGTTTTCGATTGATACTATAGGCTGGTTGTTGGCGTGTAGTGGGGCGGGTTTATTGCTGGGTTCTTACGCGATTGGTGTGCTGAGCGATCATTTTTCAACGGGTAAGCTGGCCGTGCGGGTTATGTTAGCCAGTGGTGTGGCGCTGCTTTGCCTTACATTGATTCATTCGGTGTGGCTGTTGGCGCTGGTGTTGTTTTTGGGCGGGGTGTTTGATGGCGGGGCGCGGCCGCTGTATCAACGGCTGGTGATGGAAAACTGCGCTGTAGAAGAGCGGCCACGGGCGCAAGCTTTAAACCGAGTGGCGGTGAATTTGGCGGTGGCGATTGCTGGGGTGTTGGGTGGGGTTCTGGCGCATTGGGATTATCGCTTGGTGTTTGTGGCCAGCGCCATGATGTCGTTTTCTGCCGCAGCGTGGCTGCTATGGGCCTTGCGCCACTGGGGCAGCTTGCCTTTGCCAAGCGTGGGCGGGGCAGAGGCCGCGCAAGATACGGCGCAGCAATCACCCTATGCCGATGGGCCATTTATGGCGTTTTTGCTGGCGGGTATGATGCTGGGGCTGGCTTATGAAACGGTTAACAGCATGTTGGGTAATTATCTGCTGGATTTTTACCACATGGGCGCGGGGGCTTTGGGCTGGTAGTTTACGATTAATGGCTTGCTGGTGGTGACTTTACAGATTCCGCTCACCAGCGCCACCCAGCACTGGGGCGAGCGTGGGCAATTGGCGGTTGGGGCCATTTTGCTGGCGTTGGGTTTGGGCATGTTGCCGTTTGGCTCTGGCTTGGCATACGTTTGCATCTCTACGGTGATTTGGACAATAGGCGAGATTCTATTTATGCCCACCATGAGCGTGTTGGTGATGCAGCGTGCCGAGGGGCGCAAAAGCGGGCATTACTTTGGGCTGTATGGTGTGTGCTGGAGCAGCAGCATGCTGATTTCACCGGTGTTTGGCAGCCAGCTTTACAGCCATTTTGGCGGGCATAGTGTGTGGTTTGGCTGTGCGGCGCTGGCAATTTTGGCCGTGCCAATGATGGATAGGGCGGCCATTAAAATGATGGAAATCCCAGTGCCTGAGCTGGTGTTGTGTGCTCAGCTGAAATAGCGGGCTTTATTTCATCTTAAAAAATCCAATCACATCCTCCAGCTTTTGCGCGTGTAAGGATAGCTCGTCCGACGTGGTGGATAAACTCTCTGCGGCCATGGCGGTGGCTTGGGTGACGATATTTAATTTGGTGGCGGATTGGTTAATTTGCTCGATACCAATAAATTGCTCACTGGATGCGGCGGCGATTTCTTGGACTAAGTCAGCGGTTTTTCTAATGGATGGCACGATTTCATTCAATAGCTTACCGGCACATTCGGCTTGCTCTACGCTGTTGCTCGCTAAAATACTGATTTCTTGCGCGGCAGTTTGGCTGCGTTCGGCCAGTTTGCGTACCTCGGCAGCCACCACGGCAAAGCCTTTGCCTTGCTCGCCTGCGCGGGCGGCCTCGATGGCGGCGTTCAGTGCCAGCAAATTGGTTTGATAGGCAATATCATCAATAATACGGATTTTGCTAGCAATCTCTCGCATCGCTTGCACGGTTTTTTTAACCGCCTCACCACCGGCAATGGCATTTTTGGATGAATGAGTGGAGATATCTTCGGTAATGCGGGTGTTTTCATTGTTTTGTGCCACGGTGGCGGTCAGCTGCTCTAAATAAGCACTGGTGGCTTCGATACTGGTGGCTTGCTCCATTGCGTTATAAGTTAAGTCTTTGGCCGATAAATTAATGATATGCGCTGTTTTTGCTAGCAAATGCGATGTTGCCGAGATATCTATCAGCACTTCATTGAGCTTTTCAACCATGCTATGCAGGGCAAATAGCAGGCTGTTTTCATGTGAGGATGAAAATTGACCACGCAAATCACCCGCTACCACATCCAATATCAAGCGCCGCGCTTCGCCAGGGCCACAGCCAATTCTATTAATAATTCCCAGATAGGTTTGTGAAATAAGTATTAATGAAAAAACACCAGTAAGTAGCGTGGCTAGGCTAACAATATAAAATAAATTTTGTTTTTTGCTATGTAATTGGGCAATGTTAGGTCTATTTTGAGCATTTTTTATTAATTGCTCAGATAAATTGGCTAATCCTTTAATATCTGATTTACTTATCGTTTGAATTAAATTTATTTCTTGTGCGCTAAAGCCCGTTTGTTGAATAAAATTGTCCCCTCTGCTTTTTTCTATTTGCTGTGGATCTATACGTAATTGCTGGCTAAAAAGAATTGCTGAATTTTGCTGCTGCTGGGCAATAAAAAGCTGCTCGCCCGCTTGGTTAAAAATATAGATACACACATAAAGCAACAGCATAAGCAGTACAAAAAATAATGCTCTAGAAACAAAGATCTTTTTCATGCTTGGCATGGCCATTTTTATCCCCCCAGATTATAGACGCCAAGCCATCTATCACAGCTCACCTGCTTAATTTGCAGTGTCACTCTATAAAGTTAGCTCCTGTGCATGGCTTATAGCAAGGCCAGATTGCGCTTGTTGCTTGTTTTGCCTGCCCCACTTAGCCGCCGCTTGGCAAGTAAAAAGCGTTATAGAGGGTGAGATCAAACCCTGCATCGGGTAAACTCCGCCCTCAAATTGACGGTCCATCCTTTACGCGGATGACCACCTGGAGATAAAGCAATGACCCAAACCCATACTCAGCCGATTGTGGTGGCTGCGCTGTATAAATTTGTAACGCTGGCTGATTTTGAAGCGCTAAAAGAGCCTTTACTGCAATCCATGCTAGATAACGAGGTTAAAGGCACTTTGCTGCTGGCGTTGGAAGGGATTAATGGCACGGTGGCGGGTACGCGTGCCGGTATTGATGGCCTGTTGGCGTGGTTAAAAAGCGATGCGCGCTTTATCGATATTGATCATAAAGAATCGTATTGCGATGAGCAGCCGTTTTACCGCAGCAAGGTAAAGCTAAAAAAAGAAATCGTTACCCTAGGCGTGCCAGGTGTGGATCCAAATCTAGCCGTTGGCACCTATGTAGAGCCGGAGGATTGGAATGCGCTGATTAGCGATCCGACCGTACTGCTGATCGATACGCGTAATGATTATGAAGTGGCAATTGGCACGTTTGAAGGCGCTATTGATCCTAAAACGGCGAGTTTCCGCGAATTTCCAGATTATATTAAGCAGCATTTCGACCCCGCTAAGCACAAGAAAGTCGCCATGTTTTGCACCGGCGGTATTCGCTGCGAAAAAGCCTCTAGCTATATGCTGGGTGAGGGTTTTGAAGAAGTATTCCACCTAAAAGGCGGCATTCTTAAATACTTGGAAACGGTTAAGCAAGAAGAAACCAAGTGGAATGGCGATTGCTTTGTATTTGATAACCGCGTCACCGTTCGCCACGATTTAAGCGAGGGCGATTTTGACCTCTGCCACGCCTGCCGCCAGCCAGTATCAGAGCAAGAGCGCCAATCGCCACATTATGTCGCGGGAATTAGCTGCCCACATTGCTGGAATTCACTCAGCGAGAAAACCCGCAATGGCGCGCGTGAAAGACAAAAACAGATTGAGCTGGCAAAACAGCGCAATCAGCCTAATCCGCTTGGCCGAGTAATAAAGAAGGGTGAATAAAGATCTGGCCGTGATTTGATCGTTATTTTGGGATTTACTTCGAGTCCCTCCCTAAATATATTATGCAATTTGGGTATTTCACGAGTTCTATTAACGTAAGCAATATGCCATTCGTAGGGCGGGTGAAACCCGCGTTTTTTCAACGTCGCTCGCGGGTTTTACCCGCCCTACGATGTTTCAAGGCTTGCAATAGAAAGATTAAATCTAAAGCCAGTTTGATGATCAATATCATGCCCTTAGCTTGCTAGGGCTGGGTATTTCCCCCACCTTATGCTTAGCTTAATTTATATCCTTTTTGCCATACGATTCGCGGTCGATATCGATAATTTCGGTGCGAATCTGAATGCTAAGCTGGTTTGGATGATCAATTTGAATGGCATTGAGTAGTGCGTCTGAAAGAGATTTTTTAATCTCGGCAGAGCGGCCACTCAGCATACGCAGCTTAATATGAATAAAGGCACGGCCCTCACCCACATTGCCTATTAAAAAGTCATCAAAGCCTATGGCACGGCTTTGGATTTCGTCTTCAATAAAATGGCCAGATTCAATGAGCGCAGTATTTAATTGCAATAGAGCAGCTTGGGCGTTTAATGAAAGATTATTGCTGTATTCAAGATTAAGGTGGGGCATGAGCTGGCCTATATCAGGGCAGGCTAGAAACTAGCCAAACCCTGATCATATCGCTATTTATTCAATGTGCTCAAGTTGGGATGTTGGCAATGGCTTGCCGCTAGTATTCGCCGTATGTTGAATATGGTGCACTGTGCGCTGCGGAAATGGAATAGAGATTTTTGCCACATCAAAAGCTTTTTTGATGTTTTCAGTGGTATCAAAAAAGATAGGCCAGTAATGTTCGCTATTGCTCCAAACGCGTACTGTGAAATTAACCGAACTTTCGGCTAAGGATGACACCACCACCATTGGCGCTGGGTCTTGATGAATGCGGCGGTCTTTATTGAGCACCGATAAAATAACTTGGCGGGCGTGATCTATATCATCGTCATAGCCAATACCAAATACAAAATCTACACGGCGAGTTGGCATGGCTGAATAATTGGTTAGATTGCCGTTGGCTAATGGGCCATTGGGCACCACAATTAATTTATTGTCACCGGTGCGCAAGCGTGTGGTGAAGATTTGAATCCCTTCTACCGTACCTGCTTGCCCCTGCGCTTCAATATAGTCGCCCGCTTTAAATGGCTTAAACATTAAGATTAATACCCCTCCAGCAAAATTAGAGAGGCTACCTTGTAATGCCAAGCCAATGGCCAAACTGGCCGCACCTAAAATAGCGATAAATGAAGTGGTTTCAATACCTATCATTGAAGCGGCACTAATCAGCAGCAGCGCTTTTAATGCCACATTGGCAAGGCTGCCTAAGAAGTGGCGCAAAGTGGATTCAACATTGCTGCGAGCCAGCATTTTTTCTAGTAATTGCGTGGCAATGCCAATGAGTTTCCAGCCGATAAAAAGTGTGAGCAGGGCAGAAAATAATTTTGGCGCGTAGCTGATTGCTTGTGCTTGCAGTATTTCAATCCAATTCATTCGATACTCATCTATTTGGGTGACAGTTCCTTTTAGTGTCACAGAAATGGCGCTCTATTCGAAGTGAATAAATTACGCTTTGAATAGGAAATGCTGCACACATTATCTTGTTACCTGCCAATTTCCCGCGCATATTCATCCACGCATTGCAGTGCTAGCGCTACAAATTCGGCGGCTTGTGCACGGCTCATAATCAACGGTGGGGCGGCGATCATGCTATCGCCGGTGGCGCGCATAATCAGTTTGTTTTTTAGGCAGATATCGCGGCAGCGCAGTGCCATTTCGCTGCCGTTGCTAAAGCGCTTGCGGCTGGCTTTGTCTTCTACCAAGGTGAGCGCAAAGAAAAATCCTAGGCTGCGCACATCGGACACCAGTGGGTGATTGTCGAAAGCGTCGTGCCAGAGCTGGGCGGCATAGGGGGCGACGTCTGCGTGCATGCGCTCGATGATCTGTTCATTTTGCAGGATATGAATATTGGCGACGGCAACGGCGCAGGCAACAGGATGGCCAGAATAAGTAAACCCGTGGTTAAAATCGCCGCCTGCTATCAGCACATCGGCCACTTTATCGTGCACAAGCACGCCGCCAATGGGGATATAGCCCGAGCTTAAGCCCTTGGCGATGGTCATCAGATGGGGGCGAATGCCGTAGTGCTGGCTACCAAACCATGAGCCGGTGCGGCCAAAGCCGCAGATCACTTCATCTGCAATCAGCAAAATTCCATAATGATCGCAAATGCGCTGGATTTCTGGCCAGTAAGTGGAGGGCGGAATAATAATCCCTCCCGCGCCCTGCACTGGTTCGCCAATAAAGGCGGCAACGTTTTCAACGCCTAGCTCTAAGATTTTATCTTCTAGCGCTCTGGCGGCTTTCAGCCCGTATTCCTTGGGGCTAAGCTCGTCGCCATTGGCGAACCACCAAGGCTGCTCAATATGGGCAATGCCTGGGATGGGCAGATCGCCCTGCTCGTGCATATAGTGCATGCCACCTAAGCTGGCCCCGCCTATGGTGGAGCCGTGATAGCCGTTGATGCGGGCGATGATGGTTTTTTTGTTAGGCTGGCCGAGTGTGGCCCAGTAATGGCGAACCATGCGAATAATGGTGTCGTTGCCTTCGGAGCCTGAGTTGGTATAAAAAACGTGCTTAAAGCCATCGGGGGCGACTTGCGCCAAGAGGCTGGATAGCTCGATCACCGGTGGGTGGGTGGTTTTAAAAAAGGTATTGTAAAAGGGGAGTTGCAGCATTTGCTGGTAAGCCGCATCCGCCAGCTCACGTCTGCCATAGCCGATATTGACGCACCACAGCCCGCTCATGGCATCAAAAATTTTATTTCCGTCCGAGTCATATATATAAACCCCTTCACCACGAACAATCACCCGCGAGCCGTGGGCATTGAGCGCGGCGGTATCCGAGAAGGGGTGGATGTGGTGGGCGGCATCGAGTGACTGATATTCCGCCGTGCTGCGGCCAAGCTTAGAGTGGCTTGGGCCGATGGGATTCGGATTCATCGAGTGTCTCCTGATGCTGCATAAATTGTGTAGGGTGGGCAGGTTTTTATGCCCACGCGATGGTTTGAATAGGGTGTGTTGCTTGCAAATCAAAGCAGAAGCAGAAGCAGAAGCAGAAGACATTTAGTTAGTGCCTTCGGCACGGTGTTTTGGTGCGGGAATCCCCCGCGTGGGACTTACTTTCTTGCTTCGCCAAGAAAGTAAGCAAAGAAGGCGACCCCGACCAGCACGAAGGCCCCTCACTGCGGATAATCGGCTCGGCGAAAAAGGCTGCGCGCTCGCTGCCTCGCTACCCCTTTTCCGAAACCCCGATCCGCTTATTCCTCGCTTCGGCGTGCTTCAAGGGGGATTGAAGCCCCGTGCCATGAGTAGCGATAAAAATTGCTGAGTTTGAAACATACTAAAAAACTCAAAAAACAGGCCTAAATTCAAAAAAGGTTTTCCTCCGTGAAACTCCGTGTTCTCTGTGCTCTCCGTGGTTCAAGGTTTGGGTTTTGCAACATCAAACATGCAGCAGCAAATGCTTCCTTTCCCATGGGCTGATGACTCTTGCGTATTCGACGTATTCGGCTTCTTTTACTGCGCAATAGGCTTTGATAAATTGCTCACCCAATACGGCGGCTATAGGGTGGCAGTCGCTGAGTATTTGTGTGGCGGCATCTAGCCCTCTGGGGAAGGCGAAGGGTAGGGTGTAGGCGTCGCCGGTGAGGGGTTCGGTGGGGGTAAGTTGTTCTTCTATGCCTAGATAGGCGCAGGCGAGTGTGGCGGCGAGGGCCAGATAGGGGTTGCAATCCACGCCGGGCAGGCGGTTTTCTATGCGGCGGGCGATGGGGTCGGAGTGCGGCACGCGGATGCCGCAGGTGCGGTTATCAAAACCCCACTGCACATTGATGGGCGCAGCGTAGTAGCGAGTTAGGCGGCGGTAGCTGTTTACAAAGGGGGCGAATAGCGCGATCACTTGCGGGAAGTATTTTTGCATGCCGGCTACCGATTGATAAAACACCTCGCTGGGCGTGCCATCCACATTAGAAAATACATTCTGGCCGCTGATTTCATCTACCACGCTCATATGAATATGCATGGCTGAGCCTGGCTCGTTTTCCATCGGCTTAGCCATAAAGGTGGCGTACATTCTGTGGCGAATCGCCGCTTCCCGCACCGTGCGTTTAAATAGGAATACCTGATCGGCTAACTCCAAGGCATCGCCGTGCAGAAAGTTGATTTCCATCTGGCAAGCGCCCACTTCGTGGATTAGCGTATCGATCTGCAAGCCCTGCGCATCGCAGTAATCGTAAACATCTTCAAATAGATCGTCGTATTCATTGACCGCGTCAATTGAATACGCTTTGCGGCCGGTTTCTGGCCGACCCGTGCGGCCTAAGGGCGGCTGCAGTGGCAGATCGGGATCGCGGTTGATATCAACCAGATAAAATTCCATTTCTGGCGCAACAACCGGTTTCCAGCCTCTATCTTCATAGAGTTTGAGCACGCGGCGTAATACATAGCGGGGGGACAGCTCAACTGGGCTGCCATCAAAGTAAAAGCAATCGTGAATTACCTGCGCCACTGGGTCTTTGGCCCATGGCACGATGCGGATAGTGTTGGGGTCTGGAATCAGAATCATGTCCGGATCGGTGATCGGCGTGATGTGTTGCGCGTATTCGCCGGTCACGGTTTGCACCAGCACGGTAATAGGCAGGCGCATGCCTTCTTCTTCACTGAATTTTTCTTTAGGCACAATTTTACCGCGGGCTATGCCGGTGAAATCGGGCGTGACACATTCCACTTCAGTGATTCGACGTTCTCGCAGCCAGTCGCTGATTAAGCTCATGGTGCCTCCCTTTTTGATTTGTTAAGACGGGGCGGGCCTACATCTTTATATAAATTTAATACTGGCCTGCTGTGTTTTTACAGTTTCTTTCCTTTGGAATGCTTAGGCTTAATACGTCGATTACGCCTAGGAGCTTGCCGGTGAAACCCATTGCCATTTGTCGTCATGAGGCCACTCAGGGGCCAGGCTATTTACAATCTTTTTTAGATAAACACGGCGTGCCTTATCGGATTTTTGCCATTGATGCGGGGGATACACCTCCTCGTTGTGCTGCTGAATTTAGTGGTGTGGTGGTTCTGGGCTCTAATGCCGGTGTGAACGATGGCCTAGCTTGGATTAAGCGGGAAGAGGCGCTACTTAAAGATGCTTTACGGCTGGAGCGCCCCATTCTTGGCCATTGTTTTGGCGGGCAATTGCTATCCAAAAGCCTGGGGGGCAAGGTACGTCGTAATAGCGTGCCGCAAATCGGCTGGGGCAAGGTGCTGGTGACCAAGTTTGATGAGGCGCGCCACTGGCTGGGCGATAAGCGCGAGCTGGATCTGTTTCATTGGCATTTCGATACCTTTGAAGTGCCACGCGGTGCCAAGCGCACGTTGTTTGGCTATTACTGCATGAATAAGGGCTTTGCGCTTGGCCCGCATTTGGGCTTGCAATCGCATTTGGAGGTGACGGCGCAGAGTATTCGCCAGTGGTGCGCTGAGGATAGACAGGTGTTGCAGCAGTGGCAGGCGCAAAGCTCGGTGCAGAGCGAGGCGCAGATTCTGCATCGCTTGGATGAAAAAGTAGCCGCCCTGCACCAAGTGGCCGATCATGTTTACCGGCAGTGGCTGGGCGGGGTATCGGGTGCACTGCACGCACATTTGACCAAAACACAGCGTCCACATGGTGGTGCTGGCTGGTTGGAGGCGCTGAAATAGGGGCTGGATAGGGCGCATAGGCTTACCTTTTTTTAGCGCTAAGTTGGTGCTGCGTACAAGCCGCCGCAAATGCAGTCAGCATGGCCATAGAGAGTGGATTATCTTGGAATCTCCACTCTGGGTGCCATTGCACCGCCAGTGCAAAGCGGGCGGCATGGCTAACGCTAAAGGCTTCGATCAGCCCATCGGGGGCCAGCGCTTCTATCTGCAAGCCCGCCCCTAATTTGGCAACGCCTTGATGATGTAAAGAGTTAACTCTGGCGCTAGTCTGGCCGTATAACTGGTGTAGTAGCCCGCCGGTGACCAGCTCAATTTCATGCGCTGGGCCGTACATTTCATCAAGGCTGCTGCCCTGCTCACGATGATCGAGCTTGCCTGCTTGCTGATGCACGGCTTGCTCTAGTGTGCCGCCAAACGCCACATTGACTTCTTGTGCGCCTCGGCAAATACCTAAAACCGGTACACCCAACTCAACCGCCGCTCTAATCAAGGGCAGGGTGGTGTCGTCTCTTTGCGGATCATTAAAATCGTTCGCGAGCACTTGGCCTTGGTAGTGCTGTGGCTCGATATTGGATTGGCTGCCGGTGAGTAGCAGGCCATCGATGCTGCTTAAAATTTGCTCAAGCTGGCTGGCGTCCCCCAGCGCGGGGATCAGCAGCGGTAATCCGCCAGCGGCTACGGCCGCCTGAATATATTTCTCCCCTACTAGATGAAAGAAATGGCCATCTTCTTTTAAGCGCCAACGGCAGCAAGTGATTCCAATAATGGGCTGAGCCATGATACGTCTCTGCTGATATGGGGCGAGATAGTGGAGTTACAGGCTCCGCTCTGAGTACTAAGCTGGCTGGCGGGTTTTACCCCAGTCCTATCAACTTAGATCTATCTAATTGCAAGTATTGAAACATCGTAGGGCGGGTGCAACCCGCGTTTTTTAGCATCGCTCGCGGGTTTAACCCACGCTACAAAACCAAGTCTTTGCTCTAAAGAAGGGCGCTGCGCCTTATTTTTTGTGTTGTTTGAGGGGGATGCTTGCAGATATGCACGCATGTCACCTTATGTATTAAGACTAGCCTGTTAAATATATTTGACAAGGTGAGGCTTTGCGCTTGGGCTAAGTAAATTCCTGTAGCGCAAAAAAATGCAGCATTGGCCCGCTGGCTTATTCTTCCTGCATGACATAGTTTAAGTGGGTGTTGATTATTTTGAACGGGGCTGGCTATGGACGTTGGCGCAAGGCTAAAACGGGTGCGGCAGCGCTTTGGCTTATCGCAGCGGGAGCTGGCAAAAAGGGCCGGCGTTACCAATGCTACCGTTTCATTGATTGAGCAAAATCGGGTTAGCCCATCGATTAGCTCCTTAAAAAAACTGCTGGAAGGCTTTCCGATGTCTTTGGCGGAGTTCTTTACCTTTGAGCAAGATAGTATTGTGCCTAGCTATATTTTCCCCGCTGGCGAGCAACCCAATCTGGGCAATGCCGCTTTGCAAATGCATTTGGTTGGATCTGGGTTCCAGGACCGGCACATCGGCTTATTGCGGGAGCAATACCAGCCGGGGGCGGATACCGGCAGTGAAATGCTGCAACATGAGGGGCAGGAGTGCGGTGTGCTGGTGAGCGGGCAGATGGAGCTGACTATTGCTGGGCAGGTGCATCATTTACAGGCAGGGGATGGTTATTACTTTCCAAGCAATTTGCCACATCGTTTTCGGAATATCGGCGCTGGCGCTGCCGAAGTGATTAGCGCCAATACGCCGAGCTCTTTTTAATTCACCGAGCTTAATACGGCGTTATGCTCGAGGATGATGTCATCCAAAATCTCTTGGTAACTTAGCGCCACACGTAAGTCAGGTGCGGCTTGCCTTGTTTCTACAGAGGGGCAAAATAAATAGCTCTGCGTGGCTTTGCGCAGCATGCTGAGATCATTAAATGCATCGCCTACGGCTAAGGTGCGAGCGCCCATCGCTGCAAATTCTTCGATCACTTCATGCTTACCATGAGCGCGGCTATAGCGGGCGAAGCGAATTTGGCCGTTTGGTTTGCAAACAAAGCGATGGCAGCGTAGCTCTGGCTGGCCCAGCGTATGCCATAGCGGCGTGAGCATTTCTTGAAAAGCATCAGAAACCAGTACAACGCGGTAGTGTTTTTGTAGCTGATTTATAAAATTAATCGCGCCAGGTAAGGGCGCAAGTTTGGCAATCATATGTTCAATATCGGCAATACCTAAGCGGTTTTCATTCAAAATGCAGATGCGTTTTGAAACCAACTGTACATAGTCAGGCTCTTCACGCGTGGTAATCGCCAGCGATTTAATCCCAGTATATTGGGCAATATGTGGCCACATTTCTGGAATCAACACGCCTTCCATATCGATGCATGCAATTTTCATTTGCTTAGCCCCTTGGGATAAAAGTGTGGATAGAGTAAAGCCGGAAGATGCACTCCATCAGAGCAAAGTGCATTCTTTGGCTTAATGTGTGAGCGGTGCAAAGGCAAGCGATACACCCAGCCCAAGCAGGGCGCTACCAATGATTTTATTGAGCACACTTTGCCCATTAATCATGGCGGATCTTAAGGTTTGGTGAGAGAAAAACAGCGCCACAAGCGAAAACCAAATACCGTGCGCTAATGACATAAATAAGCCATAGCCAATTTGCTGCGTTAGCGGGGTGCTTGGGTTAACCACTTGGGTGTAGGTGCTCACCACGAAAAGTGTGGTTTTAGGGTTAAGCACATTGGTTAAAAAGCCGTTTCTTAGTGCAGATAAAGGGCTTAAAGCTGAATCAGCGCTTAAATCTATATCGAGCTTACTTTTACTGGTAAAGGTTTTGTAGCCGATATAAATTAAGTAAATCGCCCCCGCTATTTTGATCACGGTAAACAGCGCTGGCGATTGCGAAATGATCAGCCCTACACCCAACATGGTGTACATCACATGGATTTGCACACCCAAGGCAATCCCCAGTGCGGCCAATAAACCGGCTTTGCGGCCATAGAGGTAGCTATTGCGGGTAACCATTGCAAAATCAGCGCCGGGGCTGATAACGGCCAGAATGGTGATGAGCGCGACGGCAAAAATTTCGTTCATTGGATTTATCCTTTAAATCAATCGGCAGTCGTTGGAGATTGCGTTTTGCGGCGGAAGGTAATAACCAGCACATCACGAGCAGCTAGCCGATCACTATCGAGCTGCATGATGGGGGTGACGCCATGGAAAACTTGCTCATCATTGACGAGCGCCATATCTAGCGGGTTGGTTAAAACAAACTGGTCTAAGCGGTTTTTGTTGAGGTCATAAATAGTGGTTGCGCCATTCACCATATTGGCGCGCTGCACCATCAGCATCATCACAAAATTAACGCCATCTCTATGCACGCCTTCTGGTGTGGGCAGGCCTGCTTGCTCTGCATTAGCTTCAATGCGAAATTGGTGCGCTTCAATATGCCAAGCATGCTCTGGCATCAGTTGGCCAAAAATATCGCAAGCCAAGGTGAGCAAGTTATTCATGCTGTGGCTTTGCATTACCGCATCGCTAATTGGTGCGTAGTGGCGAGCAATTCCGCCATTCAAATTGTTGTAAGTTAAACTTTGGTAATGCGGCTGGTGGGCTTCTTTTTGCCAAAGGCGGCTGGCTGCAGGGGCGCTCAGTGTGGCGTGTTTACGTTTGCGATAGCTGCCTTGGTCGGCCATATAGGTGTCTAGAGCCAGATCAGACCAGCTATTTTGAAAAGTACTCCAGTCTTGCAGTGCGCTAGCTTGCTGCTGTTGCAATAGTGATCTGACCTGCTCTGCAGGAATAAAACAGAAGTTTTTTTGAGCCATTTGCATACGAACTTGCTCTAGATCTGAATACGCTTGCTTGTCATCACGGTAAGGTGTTTGCAGCATTTGAAAGCCTATTTTTCATGTGTTGATTTATTGATGGAAGTTGCGAGTCAGCTATTGCATAGCCTGCTGCTATTTTGTCTATCTTGCTCGTTAAGCAAAATCGATTTATGCTCAATAAAATCAATGAGAAAAAGTCAACGATGAGTCTCCGAATTCCTTCACTCAATGCTTTACGGGTATTTGAGGCCGCTGCACGGCATCTCAGCCTGATTCGTGCTTCAGAAGAGTTGTTTGTGACGCAGGGAGCGGTTAGTCGCCAGATTAAGCAGCTAGAAGAAAGCTTGGGTGTGTTGTTATTTGAGCGCCGGAACCGAGCTATTTTTCTGACCAGAGAGGGCGAGCTATTAAAAAACACTTGCCAAGAGATGCTGGCGCAATTGGCGCTTACATTGCAAAAACTCAAGGGAAATCCTTACGACAGGCCTTTGGTTGTATCGTGTGAGCCAACCATTGCCATGCGCTGGCTTATTCCTCGCTTAAGCGATTTTCATAGCCGCTACCCAGCAATTCAGCTGCATTTATTTACAGCAGGAGGCGTGGTTGATTTTCAAGGCGGACATATTGATCTAGCGATCAGACGCAATGATTTCAACTGGGGGAAAGATTGCTATTCAGAAGAAATAGGGCAAGAAAAAGTAGGGCCGGTGTGTGTGCCAGAGCAGTTGCAAGATGGGCGCTTAAACCTTGAGCAGAGTAGTCTTTTGCATACCCGCACCCGAGCAAATGCTTGGGCGCGTTGGGGGGAGGAGGCGCAGCAGGCGGTAACGAGCCGCCAAAATTCATATTTCGAGCATTTTTATTTAAGCTTACAGGCGGCGAGCGCTGGCTTAGGCGTGGCGATTGCTTCGGCCTATATGATAGAAGAAGAGCTAAAAAATGGCCGCCTAGTTGCGCCATTTGGCTTAGTGCCCGATGGCTCACGGTATTTTGTTTTGTCCGCAGAGCCGTTTGCCCAAGATGAGCGGCGTTTAGTGTTTTTGGATTGGATTAGGCAGGAGTTTCAAAAATCGGATGAGGTGCTGGGGCGCTTGCTGGCGGTTTAGACGCCGTAACGCATGGCGCTACGGCATGGGGTGGAAAATCATTGATCTCAACGATAGCTTAACTCTGATGTTTGGGTTGAAACCCGTGTGCCTGCCTTGCCTTGCACAATCGCTTCGATATCACTGAGCGAGCCGATCACCGCTACCTTGCCGGTATTGCGGGCAAATTCGCAGGCGGCTTGCACCTTGGGCCCCATCGATCCGGCGGCAAAGCCTAGGCGTTCTAATTCATCAGGGTGGGCCGTGGCGATGGCTTTTTGGCTAGGTTTGCCATAGTCGATAAAGGTGGCGCTGACATCGGTGGCAATCACTAGTAAATCGGCGTTTAACTCTTCTGCCAGCAGGGCGGAGCAGAGGTCTTTGTCGATCACCGCTTCAATGCCGTGCAATTTTCCCTCTTTATCGTAGCAAGTTGGAATCCCGCCGCCCCCCGCACAAATCACGATGGTGCCGTGCTCTAGCAGCCATTTTACTGGGCGAAGTTCAAAAATACGTTTGGGCCTTGGGCTGGCCACCACGCGGCGAAATTTATCGCCATCTGGGGCAATAGCCCAGCCTTTTTCGGCGGCGAGCCTATCGGCATCTTCTTTGCTGTAAATAGGGCCAATGGGCTTGGTCGGGTTTTTAAAAGCAGGGTCGGCCGCGTCGACTTCTACTTGGGTCAGAATGGTGGCAAACGGCGTTTCAACCGGCAGCAGATTGCCTAGCTCCTGCTCAATCATATAGCCAATCATGCCCTCGGTTTCTGCGCCGAGTACATCGAGCGGGTAAGGGCTTACTTGGCTATAAGCCGCGTTTTGCAGTGCGAGCAGCCCCACTTGTGGGCCATTGCCGTGGGCGATAACCAGCTCATGGCCGGGGGCTACTTTGGCGATTTGTTTTACGGCGATAATGACGTTTTCACGCTGATTTTCTGCACTAAGGGCTTCGCCACGGCGAAGCAGTGCGTTGCCGCCTAGGGCGATCACGATACGCATAATGAATCCTTTATTGCGGCTTACACCGCCATTTTTAGTGCCTGCGGCACGTCGGTTTTTGTGCGGCAGCTGCTACACGTTTGCAAGCATTGAATCATCGTTGGGCGGGTGAAACCCACCGTTTTTGTAGCATTTCATAGCGACTGGTTTTGCTCGATGTGCGCAAAGCAAAAAAGATCTTTTTAGTGCCTGCAGCACGTTGGTTTCGGTGCGGGCGTCCCGCTGGACCTTCCTTTCTTGCTTCGCCAAGAAACGAAGCCAAAGAAGGCGACCCCTAAAACACGAAGGCCCCTCGCTGCGGACAATCGAGGCGGCGTCAATTCAACTCGCTTCGCTCAAACACGAATTGACGACTACCCCGCCCCGCTTGTTCCTCGCTCGGCGTGTTTTCAGGGGAGGGTAAAAGCCCTGTGCCATGAGTAGTGACAAACTACAGATTGTTGAGTTTTAACATGTTCAGAACACAAAAATGACTTAATTCATCACCTGTTTTCCTCCGTGAAACTCCGTGTTCTCTGTGTCCTCCGTGGTTCAAGATTTGGGTTGTGCTATGCCTGCGTCGGGCAGAATCAGATATCCCCCAAGGTTGAAACCAGAATGGCTTTAATCGTGTGCATGCGGTTTTCTGCTTGCTCGAAGGCGATGTTGGCTGGGGATTCGAACACTTCTTCGGTGACTTCTACACCGTTGGCGAGGAAGGGGTATTGCTCGGCGATTTGCTTGCCCATTTTGGTATCGCTATTGTGAAAAGCGGGCAGGCAGTGCATAAATTTGGTACGCGGATTGCCGGAGGCTTTCATCATGGCGCTGTTAACTTGGTAGGGCAGTAATTGTTTGATCCGCTCGGCCCACGCTTCAACCGGCTCACCCATCGATACCCATACATCGGTATGGATAAAATCAACTCCTTTTACTGCTTCCAGCGGGTCTTCGGTTAGCGTGATTTTTGCGCCGGATTCTTGTGCAAAATGGCGGCATTGTGCAACAAAATCTTCATGTGGCCACAGCGCTTTAGGTGCGGCAACGCGCACGTCCATGCCTAGCTTTGCGCCAATTAAGAGCAGTGAATTGCCCATATTATTGCGGGCGTCGCCCAAATAGGCGTAGCTGATATCGTGCAGTGGTTTGTCGCTGTGTTCACGCATGGTGAGCACGTCGGCCAGCATTTGGGTGGGGTGATATTCGTCGGTTAAGCCGTTAAATACCGGCACATCGGCAAAGGCGGCCAGCTCTTCTACGATTTCTTGGCTGTAGCCGCGATATTCGATGGCATCGTATAGCCTGCCCAGCACGCGGGCGGTGTCTTTCATGCTTTCTTTATGACCAATTTGCGATGAGCTTGGGTCGATATAGGTGACGTTTGCGCCTTGATCGTAAGCGGCCACTTCAAAGGAGCAGCGGGTGCGGGTAGAGGTTTTTTCAAAAATCAGCGCGATGTTTTTGCGTTTTAGATGCTGCTGCTCGGTGCCGGTGTATTTAGCGCGTTTTAGATCTCGGGATAAATCTAGTAGATAACGTAGCTCACGCTGGGTGTGGTGCATTAGGCTAAGCAGATTACGATTATGCATATTGAAGGACATGATTGATTCTCCGGTAAACGAAAAAAAATACTGATATTTGTTAAGTGCCTTCGGCACAGTGTTTAGGAGCGGTAGCCACCCCGGGGGCGTTCTTTTCTTGAACGGCCAAGAAAAGAACCAAAGCCGCAACCTCAAAAGCACGAAGGCCCCTCACTGTGGATAATCGGCTCGGCGAAAAAGGCTGCGCACTCGCTGCCTCGCTAACCCTTTTCCGAAGCCCCGAGCCGCTTATTCCTCGTGTCGCGGCTTCAAGGGGAGAGTAAAAGCCCCTTGCCCCGTGCCAAGAAGAACCAAAGATTGTGGTGTTTGAAAAAAATCAAAACGTAAAGAAAACGATTTTTCTCCGTGAAACTCCGTGTTCTCTGTGCCCTCCGTGGTTCAAGATTTGGGTTTTTCTAATAGCGCTCAACTAATCAGTAATCAACCGGATCCCGAATAATTGGGCAGGTCATGCAGTGGCCACCGCCTCGGCCACGGCCTAGTTCGGCGGAGCTGATGGTGATGACTTCTACGCCTGCTTTGCGTAGTAGGGTGTTGGTGTGGATGTTGCGGTCGTAAGCTAAAACCACGCCGGGTTGTAGGGCGACGACGTTATTGCCGTCGTCCCATTGCTCACGTTCAGCTTCAAAGGAGTTGCCACCGGTTTGCACCACGCGTAGCGCAGGTAATTTGAGCGCTTCGGCGACCACATCTAGGAAGGGTTTGCTTTCGCGGCGCAGATCAATGCCATTCGGTTTGCTTTCATCGGGGCGCAGGCTGAAGGCGACAATTTGTTTGACCACTTCGGGGAAGATGGTGACCAAATCCCGATCGCAAAAGCTAAATACAGTGTCGAGATGCATGGCAGAGCGGGATTTAGGCAGGGCGGCCACGATCACGCGTTCCACGGCACCGGCTTTAAATAGAGACATCGCAACTTGGCCGATGGCTTGGTGCGAGGTGCGCTCGCCCATGCCAATCAGCACAACGCCGTTGCCAATCGGCATTACATCGCCACCTTCTAGTGTGGCGCTACCGTGATCGACATCGGGATCACCCCACCAAACTTTGACATCGGCGGTGGCAAAATCGGGGTGGAATTTATAAATAGCGGTAACCAGCAGAGTCTCTTGTCGCCTTGCTGGCCAATACATTGGGTTAAGCGTCACGCCGCCGTAAATCCAGCAGGTGGTATCGCGGGTAAATTGGGTGTTCGGTAGCGGTGGCAAAATAAAGCTGGCATTGCCGAAGTTTTCACGGAAGATACTCAGCACTTCCGATGGGGTATCGGCAGGCAAATCAGGAGCAACTACGCCGCCCATTAAAAACTCAGCCAAATGGCGTGGCTCTAAGGAATCTAGCCAGCTGCGCACTTCTTCTAGTAAGCCAATGCCGACTAAATCTGCAGTAATCTTGCGATCAAGTATCCATTTTTTGGCTTCAGGAATCGCTACGGTGGTGGTAAGCAGATTGTGCATCTCTATCACATCCACACCGCGCTCACGCATTTTGGAAACAAAATCAAAGTGATCGCGTTTGGCTTGGCTAACCCACAGCACATCGTCAAATAATAAAGAATCGCAGTTATTGGGTGTCAGCCGCATATGCGCCAACCCTGGCGAGCAAACCATCACCCGCCTTAGCATGCCTACTTCAGAATGCACACCCAATTGTAGATTTTCGGTACTCATCACATAGCTCCTATTAAAGCTTTAGAAAACCGGTGTAAAGGCCGTAACTTGCCGCGATGGCCCCGATTACAGCGGCTGCAAAAATGAATTTTTCAATGGTGGTAAAGATAATCTGGCCGCATTCTTTACGCGCCTTGGCATAAAGAATGGCGCCTGGCGCATACAGCAGGGCGGATAGCAGTAAGAATTGCACCCCAGCTGCGTAGATCAGCCATACGCTGTAAAGCGCCGCAACGGTTGCAATCAGCAGGTCTTTATTGCGATTGCCGCCATTGGCCTCGTAGCCTTCACCCTTGTAAGCCACTATCACGCCGTAAGCGGTGGATAAGAAGTAGGGCACTAAAATCATCGAGGTGGCGAGCAGCAGCAGGCTGGTGTAAGTGCTGGCTGCAAACAGGGTAATAATGAGGAAAACCTGCACCGCGCTATTGGATAACCAAAGTGCATTGGCCGGCACGCCATTGGCGTTTTCTTTATGCAAAAAGCTGGGCATGGTTTGATCGCGGGAGGCAGAGAACAAAATCTCGGCACAGAGCAGTGTCCATGAGAGCAAGGCACCCAGCAGTGAAATCACCAGCCCGATAGAGATAAAAACCGCGCCCCAGTGGCCCACAATATGCTCCAGCACATAGGCCATGGATGGATTTTTTAGCCCTGCCAGTTCTGGCTGGCTCATTACCCCAAGCGACAACACATTCACCAGTACCAAGAGCAGCAGGGTGCTAAGAAAACCAATCACGGTAGCGCGGCCCACATCGGCACGTTTTTCGGCACGGGCGGAATAAACACTTGCGCCCTCAATGCCGATAAACACCCAAACGGTGACCAGCATCATATTGCGCACCTGATCCATCACGCTGCCCAGCTTAAGATTGCCCTTACCCCAAAAATCGGCAGTGAACACATCTAGCTTAAAAGCCACGGCGGCCAGAATAATAAACATCACTAAGGGCACAATCTTGGCCACGGTGGTGACCTGATTAATAAACGCAGCTTCTTTAACGCCGCGTAATACTAAAAAGTGCACTGCCCACAGCAAAATGGAGGCTCCAATAATGGCGGCTGGGGTATTGCCATCGCCAAATAGGGGGAAGAAATAACCTAAGGTGCCAAATAGCAAAACAAAATAGCTAACATTGCCCAGAAAGGCGCTAATCCAATAACCCCAAGCCGATGAAAACCCCATGTAATTACCAAAGCCTGCTTTGGCGTAGGCATAAACACCGGCGTCTAATTCTGGCTTTTGATTAGCCAGGGTCTGAAACACAAAGGCCAGCATCAGCATCCCCACCGCCGTGATAGCCCAACCAATCAGCGTGGCACCCGCACCAGCGCTCTGCGCCATATTCTGTGGCAAAGAGAAAATCCCCCCGCCTATCATTGATCCGACCACCATCGCAGTGAGCGCGGTGAGCCTTAGCTTATGGGACGATTGCGTCATGATTAGAGCCCTCGGTGCGGTATGAGACAAACGCTACTCGTGCTGGCTTTTAGCTCAATTTTGTAAGTAATGTAGATACTTAAATGATAATATTTACCATCATTATGTAAGCTTATCTTTTGAGTTTGAGCATGGGTCACAGCAGTAGGTGTTTGTAGTTTGATCTTTTGCGACTACGTGTTTTTTGATAAAAAACAAAATTATTATTATTTGTTAAATTTAGAAGTATTTAGAAAAACAAAACGTATTGCAATCATTAGCTTAGCGATATTTTTAATCTCACTATTAAAGTAAAAAATATTATGATTTCATTCTTTTTTGTAAATTAATTAAAAAATTTACAGTGGTTTTTTATGTAAAATCAATTATAAACAAAGACTTAATGCTTATTTTATAGGCTCTACCAATAATTTTATTGATTGGATGGATTTGGTTTTTCATTGCAATACAGTGTTGTTCTTATTGATTGAGTCTATTCTTGAGAATTGACGATGTATAAGTAAATAAAACCAAAAGTATTCTGGCGTTATTAAGGAGTTTTTCGTGGTTTGGGTTGGCGGACTACAATTTTGCCATTGGTATAAAAAGCCTTTACTTGCTCGCCCACGAAGGGGGTGTCCCTCTTTGTTGTGCTTTCTGACAAGTTTGCTGGCAAGCATTAGTAGTGTTTTATCTTGTTTTTGTAAGTAATAAAGGGGGAGGGGCAGGGCTTAAATCGAACAATTTAAGCCTGATTATTGGCATATGCGCGAGTGGGCCTTCGGGCATATCGTGCAGCCAGTTTCTTGGTTGCCTAAACATGAGCTAGCAGCTTCCCTCAATGCGTAAGTACATCCGCAAGGCAGGCTGTCGAGACGTATTGCTTGCTTAAGTCATAGGGGCAGAGAAGAGCAGTTAAAACGACAGTACGTTTTTTGCTTGTTTTATAGAGTCTGTGTGTTAAATGGAAATTTTTAGGGAAGAACTTTTGCCTCTTTCAAATCGCTAAGGGGAGTTATATATCGCTCTGGGGCAGAGCAAAGGTTGCTCGCTGGTTTATAAACTGGTGCATAAGGCTATTTTTTTAGCAGGTCATACCATTTTTAGCGCGTATGCTTACTAAATAATTACACTTTCTTTTGTTAACCTTTTGTTAAGTTTTCGTTGTATTTACAACAATCTACTCTACTTATGTTTACAATTGCTGCGTTGTTGAATTACATTCACACAATATTATTTTATTCTAAAGTAATAAAAGTGAAGTTTTATCCTGAATTTTACATATTTGCACCAAGATGCAAAATCAAATGAAATAGACCACACCTAGGCGGTGGTAAATAAAAGCTCGCAATATTTTGCAGCTAAGTGCTATTGCTACGCCTAATGTTATGGTAATTATTTTTACCAGAATATAAATGATATAGATCATTGCAACTTATATAAATGGATCTATTACGATTCAACCTCATATTTTTTGCAGCTTGGTTATCAGTATTTTAATTAAATACTAAAAGATAGATATTCCTTTTTATTTACATTGAGGTATTTTAAAGTGTTAAACGACAAAGTAATCTCTATAGTAGGTGCTGGGATATCCGGGCTAAGCTGCGCATTAAAATTAGCCGGCTCCAAACTCACTAAAGGCCATACCATCCGCATATTTGAAAATGGGGACAGAACGGGAGGCCGGGCTCACTCAATTAAAGTAGATGATTTCAGTATAGATTTAGGAGCAGGGAGATTTTCGCCAGCTTTACATCCAAATGTTTCAAAACTTATTAATGAGCTAGGCGAGAAAATAGAGGTATTTCCTTTTACAAAAATTGCATGTCCGCACCCACATCATGTTGGCCTAAAAGAAATACTGGCACAATTAAAGCCAAAAATGCTAAGTAGTTATAATGAATCATTTTTTCAATTTCTATGCAATCATATGGGAAATGAAAAATCCCATGCAATTATTAATGGCTTGGGCTATGACTCCTTATACTTGCTGCAAATTTCACCAAAAATTGCATACGATATTATTGAAAAACATCCAGAGATTCAGTGTTTCTCAGATAATGAAGGATATGAATGGTTTAATTTAGTAGATGGTTTTTCTGCTCTTGTGAAAAGCTTGTACGAAAGAGCTGCCGTATTGGGTGTTGAATTTTATTTCGAACATAAATTAGTCAATATACAAACCAAATCAAATAGTACTTTGCTTGAGTTTTCTGGCTGTGATCAGCAGGAGATATGGAACAACAGTAGCTACACCGTACTAGCGCTTCCGCCAACAGCAATGTCATCACTTAATGTAGATTTCCCAAATAGTTGGAGTGATTTTACTTATGGTTCTATCCCTCTTTTTAAAGGATTCATATTTTTTGATAGCCCTTGGTGGCAAGATTATAATTTAGAAAATAAAGTAACTATCGTGGATAATCCATTAAGAAAATTATATTTTAAAAGTGATAAATATATTTTCTTTTATACCGATAGTGCCTATGCTGATTTTTGGCATGAAGAAACAAAAAAAGGTGATAAGGAATATATAAATACCGTAATGAGATTGATTGGTATGGCCTTAAATATTTCAATTAAAGAATTGCCTAGGCCAAGTAGTAATAAATTTAAGTACTGGCCAAGTGGTGTTGAGTTTGCTTTAGAGACTTACCCTGAGCACCCCCCTGTTTTATCTAAAAATAACGGCACAATAATTGCCACTTCAGATGCCTATACCCCGCATTGTGGCTGGATGGAGGGCGGTATTATTGCTGGCCGAAATGCGGCAGAACATATATTAAAGCAATTAGAAAAATCAGGGGTTACTGAGGAAAAAATGAATTAATTCACAAGAAGATATTGAAAAAACCTCCTTTTTAATTCTAATTGGTATTTATATTTAATGAGTATTTTGAATTTTCCACGCATTTACTTTAAAGGTGCTGCACGGCTTAATGTGCCAACGGGGAATAGAAATATTGCCGGTACTTTAGATATCACAAAAAATAGTGTGTACCAGGATGGCGCGCTATTTGATTTAAAAAAACACCCAAGTGAGTTTCATCAGTACCTAAGGCAACTACCCCCAAGGTTTAACTTACAAGGCTTACCTGATGATGAGGGTGTATTTAATCAAGCTGCTGGGCATAATTTTTTAGGGAATAATCATTTCTCTTGGGAAAATACACAGATTACCGCGCTGCAAATTCAGCCTGGTGTGCTATTGGAAAATGACTCATTACTTGCCTGCAAACTAGAGCTATGGGGGCATTACAATGAGTATTTGCGCACAACATTTAATCGGGCAAGATGGGTAGATATTGATCCTAGTCGTGACGATACGTCGCAAATTTATGCAGGGCAACTATGTATTAAAGAAGCGGTTGCCACTGCAAATGCCCCCTATATATTTTCATCAGAGATAGATTGTGTGCATTCGGTTCGTTGTTATGGTGAAAACCATATTCAGCAAAAACAGCCTCACTTTTTAGAGCCGGAATTTTCTAAGACAAGGGTATTTCAATTTTCTATTGCTAAAGATTCGGAGCATTTTATATTCAAACAACTGGATATAAAATCTGAGTTTATTGAATATTTGCAGCAAGAGCTAAAAAGAGATGATGTATTAGGCTTAAGTATTCAGTATAGCGTTTTTAATATGTCTACTCCGCAGCAGCCAGATACGCCGGTATTTTATGATTTAAGCGGCACCATTGGTTTATGGTTAAAGCAAGATATGGCAACTTTTGCCAATGATAGAATTTTATATCCAGATAATCATCAGGGATTTGGCCCTGTGGGGATTAAGATTCAAGGTGAATGGGCAAGTATCAGCATGCCTTGCAGTATTCCATTTATTAGCCGTGAAGCCAAATGTGCTGGGCAGCAACTCACTCATGCCTTGGGGCCAAAATACTCGCTAGGCGGATTAGAGCTAAGGAGTAAAGGTGGCGTATTATTGGCAAAAATTCCCGAGTCGGTTTATTTACCATACTGGGAGACGGCAGGGGTTTTTGATGTCCCATTATTAAATAACTCTACAGATGATTCATTAATATTGCATGGTGCAGGCAATCAATGGGAAGAGTCTGATTGGTTGATTCAAGCAGAGCAAAATGTTATTTCATTAGAAGCACCAGATAGAAAAAACAATAGCTTCTTTTCTAAAGAGCTAAAAATATTTAGCTATTACCGTGGCAAGCCAAAAGAGAAAAAAGACATTAGTGTCTTTATTGAGAACAAATCAATTGTTAGCACTTCTCAATTAATAATTTCAAGCAATGAAAGTGGCCAGGCATCCCTTACCATTACTAGCCAAAATCCAGGTGTCAGTGAGGTATTTGTAGGAGATTACAGGGGGAAGATATTAGTTCGTGTGCTCTCTGATGATTGGGCTCTCTTGGATACTCCTGATCATCAGGTGGACTATACTTTTCTATATGAACAGGTAATGAGTTATTACGAGCTGATTTACCCATTTATGGCGGATAAAGTATTTAGCATGGCGGATCAATGTAAATGTGAAACCTATGCACGATTAATGTGGCAAATGTGTGACCCATTGAATAGAGATAAAAGTTATTACATGCCAAGCACTAGAGAAATGTCTTATGCTAAATCGATATTATTTCTCAAGTATTTAAGTAATGTTGAAGCATCTGCCTTAAGTAGCCAAAAAAGTACGGCCGTTATTTCAAATGTAAAAGATGCTGAAATTAACAGCAAAGAAGAATTAATTCAGGTATTAAAGCAAGCCGTTAATTTAGAATTATCTATTATGCTGCAATATCTTTATGCCGCATATTCATTGCCTACCTATGCTGCAGGTGAGCAATTAGTGGCCAGTAAAAAATGGAGTGTAGAGCAATTGGCTTTAGTTTGCGGTGGCGCAGATCGAAGGCAGCATTCTGGATGGCGCGGCACGATTTTAGAAATTGCTCATGAAGAAATGATTCACTACCTGATTGTGAATAATTTATTAATGTCTCTGGGGGAGCCATTTTTCCCAGGAACGCCTCTGTTTGGTTTAAAGGCTGCTGAAGAATTTGGTCTTGATACAGATTTTTCTTTTGAGCCTTTTTCAGAAAATGTACTTGCTAGGTTTGTTAGGTTTGAATGGCCTCATTATTATCCTTCTACAGGAAAATCGATTGCTGATTTCTATGCCTTAATTCGTAAGGCATTTGAAAATATACCTGATTTATTTACCAGTGAATTAGCTAAAACAAGTGGAGAGCATCATTTGTTTTTAAATGAACTGACGAATAGAAAATTCCCTGCTTATCAATTAGAAGTAAATAATCGGGAAACCGCGTTATTTGCAATTGATTTTGTTACCGAACAAGGCGAAGGGGCCGCTGCAGATTCACCTTACTATGCACAAAGTCATTTTAATCGATTAAGGGAAATATCCCGTACTTTACTCGCCAGTGAAACGCCATTTGAGCCAGCAATTTCTGTTTTAAAAAATCCTGTGTTAGACCCAACACCGGGTTGCAATACTGTATTAAACCCTGAGGCTAGGCAGCTCATGCTTTTCTATAAAGGGTGTCATGAGCTGACTTTTAATATGATGATTCAACATTTTGGACAAAAACCTTTAGGTAGCTTGCGTCGCTCAAGAGTAATGAATGCAGCTATCGATATTATGGCTGGGATATTAAGGCCATTGTCAGTGCAAATTATGTCCACCCCTTCTGGTATTCCTGGCCGGAATGCTGGGCCACCTGTGCCGCAGGCGATTCAATTTAGCCTGATTGCTGATTATCAGACGGGTTGTGCTGAACTTGCAAGGCAATGCAGGGCGCTTGCAGAATATGCAAGAGGAATTACATTAATAAAACCAGCAGTGGCGCAAATTGAATTACTTGAATTTTATGATAAGCAAATGATGAATCTTGCAAGCGGACAACTTTCACGTGAAGGCTAAAAAATGAAAAAAATCATTATTGTCGGTGGTGGTTTAGCTGGTAGCTTAACCGCTATTTATTTAGCTAAACGCGGCCATGACGTACATGTTTTTGAAAAGAGGGGTGATCCGTTTATTGCGTATTCAGATTATATAGATCAAGTCAGCTCTCGTGCTATTGGCGTCAGTATGACCGTGCGTGGGATTCAGGCGGTTTTAAATGCAGGTGTCCCAAAGGAAGAGCTAGATTTATGTGGGATTCCTATCTCAGGGATGTCTTTTTGTATTGCTGGAAAATTTAAAGTCAGAGAATTGCCTCCTATAGATTATCTATCTCCTCTTTCATTAAGCAGAGCTGATTTTCAAAAATTATTAAACAAATATGCTGCAATAAATAATGTTCATTATCACTATGGGCAGCGTTGTTTGGAAGTTAACTTAGACGATAAAACAATCACCACAAAAGATAATGACGGGCTAATTGTTGAGCATAAGGGTGATTTATTGATTGGCGCAGATGGTGCGCGCTCTTGCGTACGGCAAGCCATGCAAAATAATTGCCGCAGGTTTGAATACCAGCAATCATTTTTCAAGCACGGTTATAAAACGCTGGTTATTCCTGATGCCAGCCAGTTAAATTTAAGAAATGATTTAATCTATTTTTTTGGTATGGATTCTGGAGGCTTATTTGCAGGGCGGGCGGCTACTATTCCTGATGGTAGTATTAGCTTTGCAGTTTGCCTGCCTTATCAGGGAGATATTAGTTTACAAACTAAAGATACCGCAATAATGGGGCGCTTTTTTGATAAGTATTATGCAATGCTGCCTGAAGAAACAAGAAAAGAAATGTTATCGCAGTTTATGGAAAAACCGAGCAATGATTTAATTAATGTTAAATCCTCTGTTTTTCATTATAAGCAGAATGCCCTGATACTGGGCGATTCTGCCCATGCCACTGCGCCTTTTCTGGGGCAGGGAATGAATATGGCATTGGAAGACGCTTATATTCTGGATAAATTGTTTGAAAAACATAGTGAAGATTTTGAAAAAATTCTGCCTGCATTTACGCAGTTAAGAAAAAGAGAAGCCGATGCCATGCAGGATATGGCCATTAATAATTATGAAGTGTTGTGTAAGTCTAATCCTATTTTCTTTATGCGCTCTAAATATACCCGTTATATGAGTAATAAGTTTCCTGCCAGCTACCCTCCGGATATGGCTGAAAAGCTTTATTTCACCTCAATGGCTTATAGCGAGCTAAGAGATATTCAACAGAAACAAAATGTTTGGTACAAACTAGGGAGAGTAAACTAATGAAAATTTTAGTCGTTGGAGCCGGGCCAGCGGGCCTTATGTTTGCCAGTCAGTTAAAGAAAATTAAACAGGATTGGGATATCGCCATTGTAGAAAAAAATACAGTGGATGAGATTGTAGGTTGGGGTGTGGTTTTACCTGGCAGGGCACCTCACCATCCTGCAAATCCACTCAGCTATTTGTCAAATTACGCCGATATTGATGCGCAGTATATTGATGAATTTTGCCTCGTTCACCAAGGAGAACAGGAAAAGGCAAGCACGGGTATTACTTTGTGTGGAGCAGAAAGGCGATCTTTAGTAGGCGCATTAAGGGGGCTTTGTAGTGATTTACATATTCCAATTACCTATTCTTCCCCATTGTTTGATGGAAAAGATCTAGATACAGAAGCATACGATTTAATCGTGATTGCTAATGGAATTAATAATATATCTAATTACTTTAATGAAGCTTTAGTGCCTGATGTTGAGTTTGGTAAAAATCGTTATATGTGGTATGGCACGCCACATATTTTTGATTCGATGAACTTGATTTTTAAGGCAACAGATCATGGTGTATTTATTGCGCATGCATATAAGTATTCCAGCACAAGGAGCACCTTTGTTGTTGAGTGCAGTGAGGATACATATCATTCCTCCGGTATTGAATCTTTATCAGAAGAAGAAGCAAAAGCATTTATTGCCAATATTTTTAGCGCTGAGCTTGATCAGCAGCCGGTTGAAGTTCAGCCTGGTTTGCAATGGCGAAATTTTGTAACGCTCAGCCATGCTAAAGCGTATGAGGGCAATTTAGTGCTGATTGGTGATGCATTACAAACTGGCCATTTTTCTATTGGCCATGGTACGACAATGGCGGTGGTTGCTGCACAAATGTTAGTAAAAGCACTTTATGACCATGCACAAGTAACTAGCGCTTTAGAAGATTTTAATGCAAAGGTTATTCCGCTGATGCAATTATTTAGCGGGCACGCCAGTATTAGCCGCAGCTGGTTTGAAACGGCGGCAGAAAGAATGGATTTAAGCGCTGGCGAATTGGCAAAGAGTTTTGCTGAGCGCCGCGAGCAGCTTCCCCCTTTGCCTGCTGCTCTGGCACAGGCGCTGGGTGCGGCGTTGTCGCGTAAGGAAGCTTAGATGCTTGCAGAGAAAATTGTGCCGCCACGCTTACCTGAGCAATGGAGCAGTAGCTATGTTTCTTACTGGCAGCCTATGCAAAAAGATGACCAGATTACTTCTGGCATTTGCTGGTTTGATTATGAGCAAAACCGCTGCCGGATTGATGGCTTATTTAACCCGTGGTCAGAGGAAAAAACGGGCCATCGCTTATGGATGTCAGAAATTGTGACGGCCAGCGAGGGGAAAACAAAAAAGTCTAAAATTGCTTACTATCGTGAGCCCGCTCAGAGTGAGACGGAGTATGAGGCAGTTGTACTCGATGATGATCTAGATGTTTGCCACGACGTTTTATTAACACAGGATGTTTTATTGCAATACCAGGCCAGCTATGCGGGCAGCCAACATTTGCTAGGTAGGGAAACTGAAGCTTGGACTTTTACTAAGCCAGGTAAAGGCCCTTCAACCTATTACTTTGTAAAAGGCACTAATCAATTGATTAGGATGGTGACGGGGGATCCTGAAGTGCATGCTTCTATTCGTGATTTTCCTAATTTTACAACGCATGCCATTGCTGATGAGATATTTTCAAACGGTGCTTAATTACTATTAAGTTAATTAAAAAGGCAGAGCAATTATTGCTCTGCCTTTTTAATTTTACTATTTTAGCCTAAGCGGGCATATTGTACTTATATTACATGCCTGACATAGAATCAGTGTTAGTTTGTTTTTATTGGTTTTGTGAGTTTTATTAAATAGCGGCTTGAGAACGTGAGGGCTATTGCTCCACCAATAAAATCAGCAATCGGGAAAGATAGCCAGATTCCCGTGCTATGAAAAAAGAGTGGCAGTATAAAAATAAGAGGAATAAGCAGAATATATGTTCTAGCTGCATCAAGAAGCATGGCAGGTAGTGCTTTTCCCATTCCTTGAAATAAACCGCTAGACATCATACATACGCCCGAAGCAAGAAAACCAAGAAAACAAATTGCTGCAATCTTTTTGCCTTCATAGATAATTTCATTGCTTTGTGTAAAGAGCTGTAACAGCCATTCAGGATTAAAGCAAAGCAATACTGTAACGAGTAATCCCCATGTTGTACTACAAATAAGGGCAGAAATATAAGCCTGCTGTACTCGTTTAAATTGGCGTGCGCCGTAGTTAAATGCAGATAGAGTTTGTAAAGCGATCATCATGCCAATAATGGGCAGGAATAAAAACATATAGCAGCGCATTAAAATACCGTGCGCGCTAATCAGTGTGCTAGATTGCTCTGGTACTACAACAGAAATAGAGTATACCGATATGGCCATGATGATTGAAAAACCACCATGTGAAAGTAAAACAGGCATGCCAAAACTGATTATATCTAAATAAACTTTTAATTTAGATACAAGATACTGTGGCTTGAATTTTGCTGCATTCTCGCCTTTGCGTTGTAGGTGTAATGCTAAAACTAAGGCTAAGGTCATGGCACAAGCGGTGGCCCATGCCGCGCCAGCAACGCCCCATTTAAAAACAAAAATAAAGAGGGCATCAAAAATAATATTTAGAATAGATCCAGTAGATAATACCTGCATCATTGCTTTTGGGTTGCCTGATGCGCGAAAGCTTTCGGTGATTTGATTGCTAATAAATCCAACGATAGAGAAAATAAGTACCGGTACAAGGTAGCTATCTGCCTCTTGTATAAAATCATTAGGTACGGCCAATAATGCATAAATGGATGGCCTGAAGATCATGAGTAAGGCTGAAATAATAATTGCGCTAGTAATGGCAAGTAAGAATGATGCAGAAAAAACACGAGAGGCTTCTTCGTATTGTTTAGCCCCTAAATGCCTTGAAATAATTGAGGCCATTCCACTGCCTTGCATTGTGCTCATTGCAAGTAAAAGCATTTGGATAGGGAAAACAGCAGAGACGGCACCCATTGCATGATAGCCAATGCCGCGTGATATAAATAAGCCATTTACAACAATATACATGCCGTTAATAACCAGGCCCACAATGGTGGGGAGCGCCATATATAGAAATTGTTGAAAAACGGGCGATTTTAAAAGAGGAGATTCACTGTTTATATGGTTATTATCTATATACGCCAATTCCATTGACATAGTGGGCCTTTGTTGTGTAGTTTTGTTTCGGAGATAAAGCGACTCTGCTTATGATGGCTTATCTAAGATGAAAAATATAAGCTAAAACTATAGCTGTATCTTATTAAGATGCAATTACACATCATAAAATATAGGGTTAAAATTGTCGTGAAATTTAAGTAAAGCGTTGTAAAAATGTAATTTTTAAATTGATGATTGTAATTGTTTGTGTAAGTATTTTTATTTTGTGTCGGAGAGTGTTGTTTTTAAAAAGAAGCTGATTAGTAAGCTGCTTAGCAGCGTGTAGTGCTTACAAAATATCAGCTAATTAATCTTGGTCGCTGTCAAGCCGATGAGTGCATTTTTAGTATTTACTGCTGAATGAAGCGAGATAAATATCGAAAGATATTACAAAGTAAAGATATACATTGTGATATATATCCTATGATTTATCATGCTTTGATTAATTGCGATGGATAAAATGCAGCATGAATATTGAAAAAGTAGTATTTGGATTTTTTATCCTGTTGGCATTTACCCTTAATTTTGGCTTTGTGCTGGGGCCAATGGATGTTGCGCATCAGCATGATGTATTTGAGCTGTTTTTGGCGATAGTGGTGAGCTTGATTGCTACCGTGATTAAATTTGGCGATCGTACCCAAGTGGGGGCTTTGCATTTGGCAACCAGTTTAGTTGCCGATTTACAATTAATTGCTGCAGCTTTAGTTTGGGGGCACGCGATGTATGTTACCCAAGTTGGGATGACGCCAGATGTTACCTCGATGGTGGTGTCTTTTTCTGCCGGAGCACTCGCCGCCAATGTGGTTTCGGTGGTATTGCTGATTGGCGAAACCTTGCAGCATCGGCGCTAGGCTATTTCTGATGCCTAATATCTTTTTTATGGTGATGCGGCGCATGCGTGCGCCGATTATTACGCTGATTCTTATTTATGCCATTTCGGTTTTAGGATTGGTGCTGATTCAAGGGATTGATGATCAGGGCCGTCCTTATCATATGGATTTTTTCCATGCCTTTTATTTTATTAGCTATACCGCAACCTCTATTGGCTTCGGTGAAACGCCTTACCCGTTTTCTTATTCGCAGCGCTTATGGGTTTTATGCTGTATCTATTTGTCGGTAACTGGTTGGGCTTATAATTTAGGATCTATTTTTACTTTATTTAATGATCAAACATTAAAGCGGGCAGTTCAATACGCTAGGTTTAAAAATAAAGTACATCGTTTGCGTGAGCCATTTTATTTAATTTGTGGCTATGGGCAAACAGGTCGTTTGCTCTGCAAAGTACTGGATGATTTAAATATTCGCTTTGTAGTGGTGGAGCAAAAAGAAGCGCGGGTGAATGATTTATCTCTGGCCGGTTTTCATTCAGATCCTGTTTATTATGCGGGGGATGCCTCTAATCCTGAATTACTAAAAATAGCCGGCATTCAGCACGCCATGTGCCGAGGGGTGTTGGCTATTACGGGGGATGAAAACGTTAATTTGGCAATTGCGATGGCGGCCTTTGTTTTACAGCCTAAATTAGTTTCTATTTGCCGCTGTAAGAACAAGGCGGTTGCAGACAATATGCAATCGTTTGGCGCAAATAAAGTAATTAATATGTTTAATGCGGTGGGCAAGCAATTTCAAATGCTTTTACACGCACCGCATACTTATCGCTTATGGAATTTACTTTCAGATTTTCCTGGGCAGCCCATTGCTGGATTAGTGCGCCCTCCTAGCGGGCATTGGGTGATTGTGGGGTATGGCCGTTTTGGTATGTCCATGCGCGCGGCTTTGCTACAAGAGGGGGCGAGCGTTACCGTGATTGATCCTGATCCGCAGCCTGATTTATTGCCAGCAGAGTTTGTGCAGGCCCTAGGCGTAAATGCCCCCGCTTTAATTGCAGCAGGCATTGAGCGCGCTTCGGGCTTATTGGTTTGCCATGATCACGATATTAATAATTTATCGGCATTGGCTACGGCCAGATCGATTAACCCCAAGCTATTTGTGGTGGCAAGGCAAAATCTGCGCGATAACCATTTATTGTTTGAAGCTTTTAAGCCTGATATTACGTCGATTCGTAGCGAGATTGTGGCGCATGAATGTTTGCGCTCGATTGAAACGCCATTATTAGCGCAATTCTTAGATTTAATAAAAGATGAGGATGAAGCTTGGGCTAAGGCCTTAATTGATCAATTGACTAATTTATGCCATGGTAAAGTGCCAGAGATTTGGAGTATTACCCTAAATGCTAAAAGTACTGCGGCGGTGCACGCATTTTTAGCCAATCCGGTGCCGTCTTTGCGCTTAGGGCATTGGATTAACGATCCTTTTGCCGAGGGAAAATTAAAATGCCAAGTGTTATTGCGTTTGCACGATGAAGAAGCGCAGCTTTGGCCAGCATTAGATACGCCGCTGCGCTTTGGCGATCAATTACTATTTGCTGGGAACCATGATGCTTATCTTGCGCATATAGCGATGCAAGAGGCGACGCATTTATTAGATTTTGCCCGTACTGGCAAAAGAGAACCGCAAAGCTGGGTATTCAGAAAGTGGGCAGAACGCAGGCAGCATAATTAAGTGATAGGGTGGGTTACGCCAAGCAAAAATCGCTCGTCTAACCCACCCTACCAATAATTGGGCTTAAATTGATGCATATAGCTTGTAGCTGGAGGGCGTAGTAATAAAAAACAACAATATGGCGATATTTCTATTCAATATTACGTCTAAATACCCAGCTCATACCATTTGATACGCTAGGGGTGAATTGATAGCCTTCGCTATTAAAGGCCTTTAAATATTCGGCCTGATTAATGTTATGGCTGGCGGCCCAGCGTACCATTAGGCCTCGGGCGCGTTTGGCGTAGAAGCTGATGATTTTATATTTACCGTTTTTATAATCTTCAAATACCGGTGTAATCAGCGGGCTATTTAATAGCTTGGGTTTAACAGATTTAAAGTATTCGGTAGAGGCTAGATTGACCACCACCTTAGGCTCTAGCTGATTGATTGCCTTGGTAATCGTCTCGCCCCAAAAGGCGTAGAGATGATTGCCCGCAGGATTGGCTAAAGATGTGCCCATTTCTAGGCGATAGGGCTGAATTAAATCTAAAGGGCGTAGCAGGCCGTATAGGCCGGATAAGATGCGCAGATGCTTGGATAGATAATCTAGCTGAGTTTGATTCATTTCCCCCGCATTCAGCCCCTCATAAACATCACCCATAAAAGCCAGTACGGCTTGCTTGGCATTGCTTGGCGTGAAGTTTGGATGCCATGCTTGATAACGCCCAACATTAAGCGCCGCCAGTGGATCAGATAGCTTCATCAGGCTGGCAATTTGTGCTGGTGATTGTTGCTTAAGCAGCGCGATCAGCTGGGTGGAGTGATCTAAAAAATCAGGCAGGCTGAAGTCAGAGGTGACCGGCGGAGTAGTGTAATCCAGCGTTTTGGCTGGAGAGAGCAGCATGAGCATGGCGGACTTTGATGGCAGGATGAACGTTGAAAAACTAAATGCGGCAAAAAATATGTGGTCTGTAGGGTGGGCACCCGTGCCCACGCGTTCAATTTAGCAAAACGCACCCACCGCGTGGGCACAAAAACGTGCCCACCCTACATGATTGCTTTAGGTTCTTGAAGTATTAAGGCTCAACCCCAGATCCGCGCAGTAGGGCTGCGAGTTCCATGGCGGTTTTGACCTGCATCTTTTCTAAAATCCGTGCGCGGTGAACTTCAACGGTTTTCATGGAGATGGATAAATCATCGGCAATTTGTTTATTTAAACGGCCGGTCAGGATCAGCTTCATCACTTCACGTTCGCGCGGAGTGAGTGTGCCAAGGCGTTTGGTGATTTGCATTTTGATTTGCCACACACCACGCTTGGTGGCGTCGTTGGCAAGGCAGCGCTCAACCAGATCAACGATATCGTTATCATTAAACGGTTTTTCAACGAAATCGGTTGCACCTTGTTTTAAAGCGCCAACAGCCATCGGTACGTCACCGTGGCCGGTTAAAAACACCACAGGTGGGCAATAGGGGTGCTCTTTAATCCGATCAAACAGCTCTAAGCCGCCCATGCCGGGCATACGCACATCCAGTAGCAGGCAGCCATAGCGCTCGGGTGAGTAATCCGCAAGCAGCGCTTCGGCACTGGCGTAGCTATCGGCACGATGATTGCGGGTGGAAAATAGCCAGACGAGGGCATCACGAATAGCGTCATCGTCATCAACAATTGCAATGCGGCGATCAAGGTTCATTAGCGTGGGTTCCTCTGATGGGGCAGTAAAATCTACCGTCAGTTTAAATATTAGGTGGAAAAAAGCGCTGCATCCCGCATAGCACCATCGTCAACAGCGATTGCAAGAGCATGCGTCAAGGTTCATTAGCCTGAGATTCCTCAGAGAACGGAACAGTAAAGATAAAGCGGCAACCGCCGCTAGGGTTGTTTTCTGCCCAAAGACGGCCTTGGTGGTATTCAATAATCGAGCGACAAATATTCAGCCCCATCCCCATTCCCGTGTCTTTGGTGGTGTAAAACGGTTTGAACAATTGTTCCATTTGTTCGGCGCTAATACCAGTGCCACGATCCGCAATGATAACTTGTAAGTAATCATGCTCGCGGCTGAGCATAATTGCTAATGTTCTTTGTTCGATCGGGGTATCGCTCATGGCTTCCATGGCGTTTCGGATCAAATTGAATAATACCTGTTCCAGCATAATGGGATCGACATAAAGGTCTGGCAAGTCGCTCGATTCTGAAATACTAATCGCAACTTGCCGTCTAACCGCTTCGTGCGATTGCAAATCCAGCACGGTATCGAGTAGGCCAGTAATGGTGCAGCGGCGGCGATGCGGCGCACGGCGCTGCACAAATTCCCGAATACCACGAATAATCTGCCCAGCGCGTCTGGCCTGCTCGCCCATTTTGTCGATAGCTTGGGATAGCTGCTGCAAATTGGGCGTGGGGTTGCCCAGAATATTGCGGCAGCCAGAGGCATAGCTGGCAATTGCGCCCAGTGGCTGGTTAAGCTCATGCGCAAGGCTAGAGGCCATTTCGCCCATCGAGATTAAGCGGCTGGTTTGCTGCAGTTTTTCGTTTTGTAGCCGTTCGCGTTCGGCGGCAGATTTTAGCGCGGTAATATCGGTGGCCACTTCTAGCCAAACATCGGAATCATCCACCCATAAATTATGGCGGCTTTTAATCTGAAACCAGCGTTTATGAAGGGCGTCATACCACTCGGAATCAACCGGAGTATCAAAGCGGCGGGCGCTAAATGGCACGATGCAGCAGCGGCCACGTCGATCTGGCAGATTAAATGAGCGATCAAATTGCCGGTTGCTCATGAGCAGCTCGCCACTATCGGCGTCGCTCACGGCCACGGCGGTGTCTAGGCCGTCGAGTACCGTGACAAAGCGTTGATGTGAGGCTTGCAATACTTCGCGCTCACGTTTTAGCTCGGTAATATCGTAGAGCGAGCCCATCCAGCCAATATGCCGCCCTTCGGCATTGATTAAGTTGGAGCCGTGCAGGCTCACATCAAAGCGCTCACCATTCTTACGCATAAAGCGCACCGCTTGGCCGTTCGGGTCGGCTCTACCTTGACGAATAGCATCAAAGGCGGCATGGCAGCGTTCTAGTTCTTCAGGCGGCCAGTAAGGCAGTGGCGGTTGTTGGCCGAGTAATTCTTCGGCGCTAAAGCCGGTCATTTCGCAAAAAGCGCGATTCACATAAATAAGGCGGCCATCCTTATCCATCGCCCGCATCCCACTCACCAGTGAGTCTTCCATCGCTTGACGTAAGGCGGTTTCGGCCCTGAGCTGCGATTCGGCAAAGGAGCGCACGCGCATCACGCGGTGCAAGAGTGCGGTGGAGGCCAGCATGCCAATCGCCAGCACGAGCAATAACCAAGGCAAAGATTCGGTAAGCTTATGCCTTGGCACATGATATAGCTCGGCCTGTATTGCAAGGCCTAGCGGAGGGGAATCGAGGGCGATACGGGTTTTTAGGCCGCTGGGATCGAGTTGACGGCTAGATTTTGCGGCAAGGGTAATAAAGTTGTGATTCAGCAAGAGCACCTGATAGCGCTGGGCAATCCACCAGGGTACTTGTTGCTGAAGTAGACGATCAAACGATAGCGTGGCCACAATAAAATGCTGGCCATCGGCCATCGGCATCGCAAATTGGGCAAGAGGGGGCTGCTCTGGCGCGGTGCGTAAATAGCTCCAGCCACTTTCGCCGTTAAAAGGCAGCGTTTTTTGTTGCGGGGCGGCCCACCAAATATTGGAATCGTCTTGATTTCTGATGACGAGGCTGACAATTTCAGGGCTGTTTTGAATTAAAGATAAGGCCCGTGCCTGAAATAGCGCGGATTGCTTGCTGTAATCGGTGGCGGCTAAGGCGGTGATCGCGTCGGTATCGGCGATAATTTGTTGGGTAATGGCTTGTTTTTGCCAGAGCAAATCTTGCTCTAGCTGATTGCTACGCTCTTTTTTGCCTTCGTCGGTGGTCAGTAAAATCCAGCTAGCAAAAGCGAGCGTAAATAACGCGGCAATCAGGCCTGGTAGCAGTTGTAGCCAACGGCCAAATTGCGGGGAACGGGTGATGGAGTGGAGAGTCAATCTGCTAAGCCAAGGTATCGTCCCGAGAAGGTCGGGAATCTTTACAGAAGGCTAATACGGATGTCAGGGATTGTCTAGCTGGCTATAGGATTAGAGCGCGTTGTATAGCAAGACAAGGCCTACACAATGAGTGTGTAGGCCTTGCAATGACTTACGCTGTTACAGGGTTAATCAAGGGCTTGCCATGCGCAAAGGCGCTGACTTCATCGAGCACAGCCTCGGCGATATTTTCTAAGGCTTCGGTGGTTAAAAAGCCTTGATGCGAGGTGATCATGACATTGGGGAAGGTGGTGAGCCGCGCCAGCGTATCGTCTTCTAGCGCAAAGCCAGATAGATCTTCAAAAAACACGCCTTCTTCGTATTCGTAGACATCCAAACCGACACCGCCCACTTGGCCGCTTTTGAGTGCGTCGAGCAGGGCGCTGGTATCGATTAAGCCGCCTCGGCTGGTATTGATTACCACGGCGCCGTGCTTCATTCCTGCCAGTGTTTCGGCATTAATCAAGTGCTTGGTTTCTGGGGTGAGTGGGGTGTGCAGCGAGATAATATCTGATTGCGCTAATAGCTCGGGCAGCGATACAAACTCGCAGCCCATCTCCGCCGCGCGCTCTGCCGTGGGGTTGCGATCAAAAGCCAGTACTCGGCAGCCAAAGCCATGCGCTATCGACATGGTGGCGGCACCAATCTTGCCCGCGCCAATCACGCCAAAGGTGCGGCCATGCAAATTAAAGCCAACCAAGCCATCGAGTGAGAAGTTGCCTTCCCTAACTCGGTTATAGGCGCGGTGGGTTTTTCGCACCAAGGTGAGCAGCAGGGCAAATACATGCTCGGCAACGGCTTCGGGCGAGTAAGCCGGAACTCGCGTCACGCTGATGCCGCGCTTTGCTGCTGCATCTAGATCAACGCCGTTAAAACCAGCGCAGCGCAGAGCGACTAATTTAACGCCTAACTTAGCTAATTGCTCTAAGGTGGCCGCATCAACACGATCATTTACAAATGGGCAAACCACTTCAAAGCCCGATGCCAGCGCCGCAGTTTGGATGTTCAGGCGGTCTTCAAAAAACACCAGCTCATGGCCATGAAGAAGATTGGCTTGGCTAAGGGAGGCTTTATCGTATTTTTTGCTGTCAAAAACGGCGATGCGCATTGTGAGGCTCGGTTTATATTTGATTTAAAACTGCGGCTAAGTCCGACAGGCTGAGGCCTAGTCTTCTTTAAACATATGGGTGTGGCTACTGGTGAGCTCTCGACCATTCCAGTGAAAACCTGAAATTTTAGCGGTGAGCACGTCCGCTGCTGCGGCACTATCTGTGTGAAGCTGGACCAAGGCCAGCGCATTGTCTGTACCACCCTCTGTGATCGTGATGGCACCAAATTCGCCTAAACCAATTTCATTGCTAAGCAGAGCTTGCACGTCTTCTACGCTAATTTCAGGAGGAAGATTGCCGATAACGATTTGCATGGTTAAATCCTTTTAATTTAGAAAAAAAGTGCAGGCTTATTGTCTGCCTGCATGGCTACGAAAATGGTTGTAGCGATTGGTTTTACCCCTCGCTAAATAGCTGGGGGCGATGGCTTCTAAGGCCATTGGCCGCCAAGCTAGCTCTGGGGCAAGGCCTGCTAAGTCGATATTGTCGACTTGCAGTGAGTCAAGATTGTCGTGGCTAAGTGGAGGATGAGGCAAGAGGCTCATTAAACTAGCTTGCGCCCTTGCCGCCCAATTGGGTAAGGAAATAATAGGCCGACATACACCAATGGTCTGAGCGGTATAGCTGACTAGCTCTTTTAGCGTGTAAACCTTGGGGCCAACGAGACTAAGCGTGGTGCCGATCAGGGCCCTATTATTCACGCCTTCAGCAAAAGCACGAGTGACATCCTGCACCCATACTGGTTGAAAACGCGTATCGGCCCCTGCCAGTGGCACAACGGGCGCTATTTTAAGCAGGGATGCAAATAGATTTAAAAACTGATCTTCCTTGCCAAAAACCACCGATGGGCGATAAATCGTCCAGTCTAAGCGGCTGGCTAAAACTCGGGCTTCTGCCTCGCCTTTGCTGCGCTGATACATGGATGGGCCATGAATATCCGCACCCAAGGCGCTCATATGCAGATAGCGACAAACATTTTGCTCGGTACAGGCGGTAATGATTTTTTCGGTGAGCGTGATATGGGCACGTTTAAAGCTGGCTTCAGAGCCTTGCAAAATACCCACTAAATTGATGACAACATCTTGCCCAGCCACCAGCCTTGCCAAGGTGGCCGGATCATGAACATCGGCATTGATCAGATTAAGGTGGGTGAGCAGTAGTAAATCAGCCCGAACCTGTTCGCGTTGGCGGGTGGGCAGGGTGACTTGATGCCCTGCCGTAGCGAGCTTAGCGGCCAACTGGCGGCCAATAAAGCCGCTGCCTCCTATCAATAGAATCTTTTGCATCTTGCGGCCTTGTTATGGTGCTTCGGCAGAGCCAGCCTTGGCGTTAATATTGGCCAGCCTTTGCTTGAGCGGCATGCCTTGCCCTGAAAATGCGTGAGCGTAATGAATGGCGTTGGCCATCACTTTTTTCACGTAATCACGGGTTTCATCAAAGGGAATGGTTTCGATATAAATCACGCCATCCAGTGTTTGTTTGCCTTGCCATGCACGGGCTCGCCCTGGCCCTGCGTTGTAGCCTGCCGTCGCCAAAATCTGGTTATCGTCTAGCTGCTCCCAGATATAACGCAAATAGAATGTACCAAACGTGACATTGGTCGAAATATCGTGAACTTCTGCGGTATTAAAGTGCTTATTGCCCATTTTTGCCGCAATCCACTTGGCGGTGGCAGGCATTATCTGCATCAGCCCGCCTGCGCCAACCCCAGAGCGGGCATTACTGATAAAGCGGCTTTCTTGGCGCATTAGGCCGTAAACCCAAGCGGGATCTAAGCCCTCATTTTTAGCCGCAGGCTCGATCAACTCACGGTAGGGAGTAAGGTAACGCAGGCTAAAATCATGTAATTGCTTGGTGCGTTCAGCCGAATAAATGGCGCGGTCAAACCAATTTTGTTTGAGTGCTAGCTCGGATGCGGCTAGTAATTGCTGATCGCTAAGGCCGCGCATCGCCCAATTCCACTCGCGGATGGCCTCGATGCGCCAATCTTGGTCGATCAGGGCTAATGCACGCTGCACGCCAGGCAGGGCGCGAACTTGTTTAATTTCTTCGCTGCTTGCCTTGTAGCTCACATTGGCGGAGGCGATGCTATTGCCTAATTCTTCCCTTGATAATAAGCCGTAAAAATCGTGGTTCTCTGCGGTGCTGGCCCAGAGTTGATTCGCCTCAAGGGTTTTATTTTGGCCTTTAAGAATACGTGCCTTCCAATACATCCAGCTGCTTTCTTGCTGCTCCTTGGCGGGCAGTGCTTCAATGCGGGCGAGTGCGGTATTCCAATCAGAGAATCGCAGTGCCGCGCGAATCGCCCAAGCGCGATCCTCACTTTCCATACCTTGGCCATCGCCCTTGCTCAGCCAGTTGGAAGCGCGTTCGTGTTGTTTTTTTGCAGCAACTAGGCCGATCTGCTGCCAAGCATATGCTTTATCTTTGGCGGGTAATTGCTCCTCTAGATCACTTAATAAGCTAGCTGCGCGGTCTGGGCTTGTCCTGGCAATTCGGCCTAAGGCATAGATGGCTAATTCGCGGCCAGCGGGGGTGGCCAACGAGAGCTTATTGAGCTGCTTATCGGGCGAGGCAGCAACGGCATTGATATGTTTAACGCCAAATTCAGCAGGAAAGCCCACGCGGGGCGCTAATTGGCGGGCCAGCTCGGTACGATTACCGCTCAGTGCAATACGAATACGAGCCCAAGCATCCGCCTTATCTAGATCATTGCTATTGAATAAGGCATCAAACACGGGGTTACAGGCTTCAGCTTGTGGCTTGGATGAAAACCATAGTGCTTTGGCTTCTAGTAAAGGGCCACGTTCATTATTGGCTAAGCCGGCTTGCGCACGCAGGCAGACTAATTCATTGCTTGGGTTATCAACCTTTGCGTACTCGGTTTCAAAACTCCCCCAGCTTTTACGACGCCCCAATTCTTTGAGCCATTCCCCTCTAAAACGCTCTGCGAGTGGGCTGTTGTCGTAATTTTTTAAAAAGCTTTGCGCATCACTTTCGCTGGCGCTGGAGATCTGTGTACTGAGCCAGTAATAACGTGGATACATTTCTAGCGGCTCGCCAGCGCTTGAATCGGCCATTTTTGCGATGCTGGGTAAATCGCGGCTGCGGGCGGCTTCACGCAGCTGAGCAAGATCTAGGCGAGCTTGAGCACTGGCAGAAAGCGTCAGGGAAGCAATCAATAATAGTTTTTTCATAGTTCTTTTAAATGTATTGAGCAGGCAGGCGTAGCTTAAGCATAACTTAGGCTTGTTGTTATTCGTAGGTTAGTAATTGTAAAAAATGGAAAATATTTGTTTTAGCTGCACAATGTGATGTGCAATAGGGGCGATGGCTAACAAGTGCTGGCCGTGCCGAGCGCTGCCAGAGGCTTTTCTTTTAGGCTAAGGCCTGCATGATATGGGTTTTGTGTATTTCTGCTTGCGATTGCACATGGCACGATGTTCTTGGGCGGTCTATTTTTAAATATCACTGGCCTTGCTAACGCACTTTTTAACTAAACCTTTTATATTTATTCGGGATCAATGCCTGATGCCGCAACGAATTTTCCAAGACCTTCTGGGAAGGCTAACTGCGTTTCAGCTTAGGCTTACTTATACGCTGATGATAGTGGCGGGTGTGCTAGCTATTGCGCTGTGGCCCCAGTCATTTTGGCTTCCCAAATTAGTGCTTAGCGGATTATTGCTGGCTCTGCTATTGCAGTGGCAAAAAATACGTCGCTCGCAAGCTGCAATAAGGCAGCAGGCCAAACAATTGGCCGCTTTAATTGCAAAAAATGAGCAACTTAGCAATACAGAACTCACCATCGCTAAGGCGCATCAACAAGTGTTGGAAATGTCCAACGCCCTTCCTTTTGCGGTATTTCAGTTGCAAACCTTGGGCAAAGGCAAGTATCGATACAACTTTATTAATCGGCGGGTTGAAGAGGTGCTTGGCGTTTCAGCTGCGGAGTTAAAAGAAAATCCAGAGCTATGTTGGCGCTATGTTGAGGAGCAAGACCGGCTTAGTGCGCTCAAAAAAATAAAAGAAAGCTCCGTGCAATTAAGGGCAAGTGGTGAGCCTCAGAGTATTGAAGTTTCTGTGCGGCTTACTTTAAATGGCCAATTGCACTGGGTGCTATTAAGCGGCTTTTCCTCGCCACTTCAAGCAGATGGGTCGGTTATTTGGAATGGCTATTATCAAAACATCACCGAGCGTAAGCATGCCGAAGATGAGTTAAGAGAGAGCGAAGACTATAACAAAATGCTGTTTCAAGAGTCGCACCGTCCTTTGGTGGTGCATGATCCTCTTATTAATGGCTTTATTGATTGCAATGCGGCGGCGGTAAAAATATATGGTTTTTCAAGCAAGGAAGAATTGCTAGGAAAAACACCGCTAGATGTATCTGCCGCTTTTCAATATGACGGCACCGATACTAAAACCGCGATGGAGCGGCAAGATCATTCCGCGCTTGAGCATGGAATTGAAGCCTTTGAATGGCGGCATCAGCGGGCTAATGGCGAAATTTGGGATGCCATGGTGTATTTGATGTTGTTTAATTATCATGGCCGACAATTACTGCAATTTACGCTTGACGATATTACTGAGCGCAAACGGGATGAAAGAAAAATTCTGTTTAATCGATATGTTGTAGAAAATGCGGGCGCTATGCTGTGGCTAGATTCTGAAACGTCACAAATAAAATATGTAAATAAGGCAGCAATTGAATATTTGGGTTATTCCGCTGAGCAGTGTTTAACGCTCACCGTGCCTGATATTGATCCAGATTTCGATCTAAATCGTTATCATCTAGCCGTACAAGCTTTACGGGAGACGGGTAAGCCACGGACGTTTGAGACTCGCCATCGCTGTGCCGATGGCAGAATCTTAAATGTAGAAATCACCTCTTCTTTGGTGGAAGACGAGGAAAGAATGTTGGTTATTGCCAGTAGCAAAGATATTACCTCGCAAAAGCAGGCAGAAGCCGCCATGTTGCGTGCTAAAGAAATAGCCGAAGATGCCACACAAATGAAGTCTGATTTTCTCGCCAATATGAGCCATGAGATTCGCACGCCAATGAATGCCATTATTGGCTTAAGCCACTTAGTGCTTAAAACTGAATTAAATCCTCGGCAGAATGATTATTTAAAGAAAATTCAACAATCAGGCCAGCATTTGCTTGGAATTATTAATGATGTACTGGATTTTTCAAAAATTGAAGCTGGCAAGCTGACGGTAGAGACGAGTGAGTTTAATCTGGAGGATTTGCTAGATAACGTGGCAAATCTTGTTTCTGAAAAAGCTTACACTAAAAATTTAGAGTTGATTTTTGATATTGGCTTGGATGTGCCTATTCATTTAATTGGTGACTCGCTGCGTTTAAGCCAAATATTAATTAACTATGCCAATAATGCAGTTAAATTTACCGAACAGGGTGAAATAGATATTGTTATTCGCGTGCAAGCACATGATGAGGGTGAAGTGCTGCTTTATTTTGCAGTGAAAGATAGCGGCATTGGTTTGACTGCCGAACAAGTTAGCCGTTTATTCCAAAGCTTTCAGCAGGCAGATAGCTCCACCTCCCGCAAATACGGAGGGACGGGCTTAGGCTTGGCTATATCCAAAAAACTGGCTGAGTTAATGGGGGGAGAGGTTGGCGTTGAGAGTGAATACGGGCATGGCTCCACCTTTTGGTTTACTGCAAAACTAGGCATCAGCCAGCTAAAAACACCGAGTAGCTTGCCAGCTATTGATGCGTGCCGTCGCCGTATTTTGGTGGTGGATGATAATCACACTGCGCGTACGATCTTGGCCGATATGCTAAACAATATGGGCTTTGTGGTAAGCAAGGCGTCGTCTGGCCCTGAGGCTATTGATGCGGTTATGCAGGCCGCTCCCTCTCATCCTTTCGATGTGATTCTTCTTGATTGGAAAATGCCTAATATGACTGGCATTGAAACGGCTGAATTAATTCAAGCTTTAGGACTGCAACCCATGCCTAAAATCGCGATTGTGACGGCTTATGGCCGAGAGGATGTTTTGCTGGACTGCCAAAAGCTTGGGATTGAACATATCTTGGTAAAACCCATTAATGCCTCCTTAATGCTGGATACCCTGATGCATCTCTTGGGCGATCAACTGAGTGAGCGTGCTACACAGGTGCATGTTTCTCCTCCTTTAAGGGCACTGGAGAGTATCCAAGGGGCGCGCATTCTGTTGGCTGAAGATAATCTGATTAACCAAATGGTGGCGACTGAGTTACTTAAAGACGCAGGTTTTGTGGTTGAGGTGGCGGCAAATGGGCGAATTGCCGTTGAGATGGCGCAAGCCAAACCATATGACTTGGTGCTGATGGATATGCAGATGCCAGAAATGGATGGCTTAGAGGCAACACGTTATCTTACTGCTTTGCCACAGCTTGCCCATTTGCCCATTGTGGCGATGACGGCTAATGCGATGCAGGCAGATAGAGAGCGTTGCCTAGAATCAGGGATGGTGGATTTTGTTAGCAAGCCGATTGAGCCAGATGATTTATTTAAAACCATATTGCGCTGGATTAAGCCTCTACAAAGGGGGGGAGATCTTGGCGCTCCAATGCCAGCACTTTCGGTCTTACCTGAGCAAATATTGGGTTTGGATCGCGTTGTAGGCTTGCGGCGAGTTTTAGGCAAGGAGGATCGATATATTGCGATGCTGCAAGGGTTTGCACTAAATCAAGCCCATATTGTGGCTGATATTCGTGCTGCCTTAGCCAAAGATGATAGGGTGACGGCAGAGCGTTTGGCGCATGCTTTAATAGGCTGGGCCGCCAATATTGGGGCGGCCAGCTTGCAGCGGGTGGCTGTGGCCGTGGAGCAGGGCATTCATATGTCCACACTGAGAGATGAAACTCTATCGGTGTTGCAAACCTCACTTGCCAAGCAAATCGAGTCTATTCATAAGGCTTTACCTACGGCGGTAGCGAGCAATGATGTGCCGTTTGATCCACTAAAGCGTGATTTGCTTTGCTTACAATTGGTGGCGCTGTTAGCAAATGCAGATGCACAGGTCGAGGCGCTGATGAATAAAAATAAAGTTTTATTGCAGGCGGCATTTCCCAAGCATTTTTATCAAATAGAAAACGCCGTGCAACAGCAGGAGTTTAAGCAGGCACTTCAGTTGCTTGGTGAAGCAAACAAATCACTTCAATGAGTGCTTACACAGCAAAATACTGTGATTAGCATAAGCTGAGGATCCATCCTGATCTCCCGATAAAGGGTAAAAGCAAGTAGAATCAGGGCGTTTAAGAATATTAAAGAACGAGAATGGGAATATGCTGACTTTCCAAGAAATTCTGCTCACGCTGCAAAACTACTGGGGCCGTAATGGTTGCGCGCTATTGCAGCCTTACGATATTGAAGTAGGTGCGGGTACATTCCATACCGCAACCTTTCTGCGCTCCCTAGGCCCAGAGCCTTGGAATGCCGCCTATGTGCAGCCTTCACGCCGTCCTAAGGATGGTCGTTATGGCGAAAACCCAAATCGCTTGCAGCATTATTACCAATTTCAAGTGGCTCTAAAGCCATCGCCAGACAATATCCAAGATCTCTATTTGGGTAGCTTGCGCGAGCTGGGCATTGATACCAGTGTGCACGATATTCGTTTTGTAGAAGACGATTGGGAAAGCCCAAGCTTGGGTGCGTGGGGCTTAGGTTGGGAAGTGTGGTTGAACGGGATGGAAGTCACTCAGTTCACTTATTTCCAACAGGTGGGTGGTATTGATTGTAAGCCAGTGCTGGGCGAAATCACCTACGGCGTTGAACGACTAGCCATGTATTTGCAAGGCGTGGAGAACGTTTACGATTTAGTGTGGACAGTTTATCCAAATGGCCAAAAAGTAACTTACGGCGATATCTACCATCAAAATGAAGTAGAGCAATCAACGTATAACTTTGAACACGCTAATGTGCCGCTGCTGCTCGATTTATTTAATAAATTTGAGAGCGAAGCCGCGCGCCTAATGGAAGCAAATCTGGCTTTACCAGGCTACGAGATGGTGATGAAGTGCTCGCACGTCTTTAACTTGCTGGATGCGCGTGGCGCGATTTCGGTGACAGAGCGTGCAGCATATATTGGCCGCGTACGGACGCTTTCGCGCTTAGTAGCAAGGGCGTATTACGATTCGCGTGAAGCATTGGGTTTCCCAATGTGCCAAGTTAGCTAGGTGATGGTTATGATCCGCTATCTCATCTTGATTGCTTTGCTGGCTGGCTGTGGAAAATTTGAAGATGAGGTCTATGGCCCGCTTGAAGTTCCCAAAGAGGGCGATTGGCGCAGTTATGGGGTGATGGCGGATTATGAAATGCTCGTCGATGTGAAATCGATTACTCACGATGACGATTACGCGCCGACTAAATACACCTACGTTTGGTTGCAACAAAAGTTTAATGAAGATCAAACGGATGAAGTAACTAAAAAGCAATTTCGCGTGAAGTATTCGCGCCATGCCATTGATTGCCCATCTAAAAAAATGGCCGGCACTTTGAGCGATATGCGTGATACAGAAAACCGGCAGGTGGCACGTTATGATATTCCTGGCTATCAGTGGGAATTCGATGAGCCGCTAGCCAATAGCTTTGGCGGTGATTTTGTGCGTCAAGTCTGCAAAATTATGGCAGAGAAAGAAGCTAAAGCTAAATTAGAAGAAAATTAACAGATGTTACAAAAACATCTTTTATCCGCAAAAGACACCCACAATGTGTGGCAAAATCGCCTGTATTTGCTGCATATTGCCGACTAAATATGGGCGAAATCAGTGGCTCAGCTTTCGTGATTTTTGTGGGCGAAACCTTTTTCCAAAATGCCACTGCGTCATATCAGAGAATTAAATCCCATGTCCAATTCTGTATCTCAAACACTGCTAATAGAAATTTTTACCGAAGAATTGCCACCTAAAGCACTGCCTAAATTGGGCGCTGTATTTGCTAGTGGTATTTTTGATGAATTAGCCAAATTGGGTTTTGTCGCCAAAGACGCCGAAGTGGAATCCTTTGCTAGCCCACGCAGGCTGGCGGTATCGATCTCCAATGTGCTGGCGGTGCAGCCCGATCAAGCCATTGAGCGCCGCGGCCCTGCCGTGGCTTCTGGCTTTAAAGATGGCGTGCCAACCCCTGCCTTAGCAGGCTTTGCACGTAGCTGCGGTGTGGATGTGGCGCAATTGGCGCAAGGCTCAGATGGTAAGCAAGATGTCTTTGTCTTTTCCTCGGTCAAAGCTGGTGAAGCCTTGGTTAAAGTGCTTTCGGCGATTATCGCCGCCACACTTAAAAAACTGCCTGCACCTAAAATGATGCGTTGGGGCGATAGGGACGGCCAATTTATTCGCCCAGTGCATGGCCTAGTGGTGCTGCATGGTAGTGAAGTTATTCCTGCCCAGTTCTTGCACCTAGAAGCCGGCCGTAGCACGCTGGGGCATCGCTTTTTATCCACAGAAGCCATTGAGCTGGCTAATGCGGATGAATACGCCGCCCGTTTGTTTGATGATGGCTTTGTTGAAGCGAGCTTTGATGCCCGCCGTGCCTTGATTGCAGATCAGCTTAGCAATGCCTGCCTAGAGTTAAATGCACAAATCGCACCATCCGATGGTCTACTGGATGAAGTCACTGCGCTGGTGGAATGGCCTGTGGTCTACACCGGCAACTTTGATGAAAAATTCTTAGCTGTGCCACAGGAATGCTTGATTTTATCTATGCAGCAGCATCAAAAATACTTCCCGTTGCTGGATCAAAACGGCAAGCTACTGCCTAAGTTTTTGGTGGTTTCTAACTTAGAAACAGCCGATCCTAGCCATATTATTCATGGCAATGAGCGGGTATTGCGCGCACGTTTATCCGATGCTGAGTTCTTTTTTGAACAAGATAAAAAGAAAAAGCTGGATTCCCGTGTGCCGCAATTGGCCAATGTGGTTTATCACAACAAAATTGGTAGCCAGCTTGAGCGTGTTGAACGTCTACAAACCATTGCTGGTGCAATTGCCTTAAAACTGAACGCCAATGTGGCCGATTGCAAGCGTGCGGCTTATCTAGCTAAGGCAGATTTGATTGCCGATATGGTGGGTGAGTTTCCTGAGCTGCAAGGCGTAATGGGCATGTATTACGCCCGTATTGATGGCGAAAACGAAGCCGTTGCTGCCGCAATTGAAGGGCATTACCACCCACGCTTTGCGGGCGATAGCTTGCCGGTGGGGGCTGTAGCACAAGCCGTTTCTCTAGCTGATAAGCTGGAATCCATTGTGGGAATTTACGGCATTGGCCTGATTCCAACAGGGGATAAAGACCCATTTGCCTTACGCCGTGCCGCACTGGGCGTATTGCGTATGGTGCTGGATCTACCGTTGGATCTAAAAGAGCTGCTAAGCATGACCGCCGCTAGCTTCCCTGACGGCGTAGTGGCAGAGGGCACGGTAGAAGGCGTGTACGGCTTTATGCTGGATCGCCTTAAAAACTACCTCGCTGCAGATTACCCCGCTGCGGATATTGACGCGGTGTTGGCGCTGAAACCAACGCTCTTAAATGAGATGGTGATTCGCTTGCAAGCGGTAGCGGCATTTAAAGCGTTACCAGAAGCCACCGCCTTGGCTGCGGCCAATAAACGTATTCGTAATATTCTGAAGAAGGTCGAAGGCGATTTGCCTGAGCTGAATGCCGCCTTGCTGAGTGATGCCGCTGAAATGGCATTGCACGCCGAGCTATTAAAGCTGCAGCCTGTGGTGAGCCGTGCTTTAGCTAGCCAAGACTTTACCGGTGCATTGAAAGCGCTGAGTGCTTTAAAAGAGCCAGTCGATGCTTTCTTTGATTCGGTCATGGTGATGAGCGATGACCTAGCCGTACGCGGTAATCGTCAAGCCCTGCTCGCTGCTTTGGCAAGCCTGATGAATCGAGTTGCAGAGCTGTCTTTACTGGCGGAGTAAAAAATAACCTGATTATGTCTCTTGCTCATTTTTTGTCGTTGGGCTGGAATATCAACGTGAATCGAGTTAACTCGTAGGGGCGCTGCTTGCTGCGCCCTCGCTGAACAGGGCGCAGCAAGCAGCGCCCCTACAGAATATTGGCCTACATGTCATATATGGCTTTTTTTGAGCAAGAGACATAATCAGGAAAAATAATGCAGGGTGGGCACAAAGACGCGCCCATCCTAAGCTTGTTAGATGAAAAACGGAGTCGCGTATGAAGTTATTGATTCTCGACCGCGACGGCGTAATCAATGAAGATAGCCCTGACTATATCAAAACGCCGGAAGAGTGGATTCCCGTTGCTGGCAGTTTAGAGGCGATTGGCGAATTATCCCGTTCGGGCTGGACGATTGTCGTGGCCACCAATCAAAGCGCAATTGGCCGCAAGATGATTAGCGTGGATGCCTTGAACCGCATTCATGCCAAGATGCATCGTGCCATTGCCGAGCAGGGTGGGCATATTGATGCAGTGTTTTTCTGCCCTCATGCACCGGACGCTGCATGCGTTTGTCGTAAACCTAATCCAGGCATGCTCTTAGATATCTCTAGCCGCTTCCATGTGCCGAGCGCGCAATTGGTGATGGTGGGCGATTCGCTACGTGATTTGCAAGCCATTGCGGCTGTGGGTGGCAAGCCTGTCTTGGTGCGCACTGGGAATGGCATTAAAACTGAACGAAAAGGTCTGCTGCCCGATGGTACGCAGATATTTGACGATTTGGCGGCCTTTGCCGCGCATTTATTGGCCCCTGAAGGTGTGGATTAAATGATTTGGTTGCGCTCCATTTTGTACTGGTTAGCTGTGCCTATAGTAACTCCGATTTTTTGTGTAATTGCGATCCTCATTTTGCCGCTTCCACCTATGCTGCGTTACCGTATTATTCGTGGCTGGTCATGGATTATGCTCAAATGGCTTAAATTTACCTGTGGCCTGACTTACCGTGTGGAGGGCCTTGAAAACCTGCCTGCCAACCCCGCCGTTGTGATGAGTAAACACCAATCGGCTTGGGAAACGCTGGCACTGCAGCATGTGTTTCCACCGCAAGTTTGGGTGCTCAAAAAAGAGCTTTTAAAATTGCCGATTTTTGGCTGGGGCTTGGCTACTTTATCGCCAATTGCGATAGATCGCTCTAACCGTGCCGAGGCGCAAAAACAGTTGATTTCTCAGGGCAAAGATCGCTTAGCTAAGGGTTTTTGGATTGTTATTTTCCCTGAAGGCACACGCGTACCATCCGGTGCTTATAAGCCTTATAAACAAGGTGGGGCGCGTTTGGCGCTGGATTTAGAAGTAGCAATTGTGCCAGTTGCGCATAATTCGGGTGAGTATTGGCCGCGTAATTCCTTTTTAAAATGGCCAGGCGAAATTGTGATGGTGGTGGGTAAGCCGATAGATCCTGCAGGACGCAGCCCACAAGATGTCACCCAAGAGGTTGAAAACTGGATTGAGGGTGAAATCCAGCGTTTTGGCGGTGTTGGCCCCTGCTATGCACCCAAAAAATGAAGCCTATTTATTGCGGCTGGCCAATCAAGAAATCGCTTATCAAATAGAGCGTAGCAGCCGTCGCCGCTCCATTGGCCTGAAAATCACCGCCGATGGGCTGACGATCGTTTTGCCTGCACGCGCTCCAATCAAAGAAGCTGAGCGGGCGATTCAAAGCAAATTAAAGTGGATCTTAGCCAAGCTGGCGCAGCCTATGCCATCGGTTGTGGCTTTGGCGGCGGGAAGCAGCGTGCTGTGGCAAGGCCAAGCTAAGTTTGTGCAGCTGGCTGCGGGTAGGACACGGCTAGAAGAAGAAATTTTATATGTTTCCGAATTGGCCCCTCTTTCAACTGCGCTCACTCGTTTTTACCAACGCAGTGCTAAAGCTTATTTTTTGCAAAGACTCGGCTTTTGGAGCGAACAGATGGGCTTGCAGCCACGGCAGCTATTTTTAAGCTCGGCCAGAGGCCGTTGGGGGAGTTGTACTGCTTTAGGTGATATTCGGCTGAACTGGCGCTTAATGCAGGCCCCGCCGCAGGTGATTGATTATGTGGTGATCCACGAGCTAGCGCATTTGGCTGAGCTTAACCACTCCTCTCGGTTCTGGGGCATTGTTGCAGCAGCATGCCCAGATTGGAAAACGCAGCGGCTTTGGCTCAAACAAAATGGCGCGCTGCTGTTTGCGTGGTAAGCGCCACTCTCTATTCTCTGCAAATAGATTGTACGTATAAGTAATCCTGATTGTGTCTCTTGCTCAATCTCATTATAAATATCGTAGGGCGGGTGAAACCCGCGTGTTGATTCAGCCTTGCTTGCGGGTTTCACCCGCCCTACATATTCCAAAACTAAGCCTAGCACTCAAGAAACCCATCTATACAGAGCCCATTGAGCAAGAGACATAATCAGGTAAGTAATTGTTGGACGCACAAAGGCATACGTCTAGCCAATAGGGAATGACAACGCGTCATCTATGCGTGCTGTATGTGTTTTTCGTGGATTAGGTATTAATCTTACTGCGTAATATCTAGTTAGCAATCACTCGCAATCCGCCAAAGCATGATTCAACGCCGCTCTGGCATAGATGATGGTTTCGCTGGCAGTTAACCCGATCCCGCCTACATTTTCCCTGTACCAGTTATCTGCGGCTTTGCCGTGTAGCCAACAGCCGCTTTGTACTGCCGCCAATGGCGCTAGGCCCTGTGCGATGAGTGCGGCGATGATGCCGGATAACACATCGCCTTGGCCTGCACTGGCAAGTGCGGCATTGCCGCTACCGTTGATGCTCCACGCTTGCCCATCTGCACAGATTGATCCCGCGCCTTTGAGCAGCACTGTGGCGTGATAACGCTTGGCAATGGCTTGAGCTGCTTCTATGCGATTGGCTTGTACCGCTATGGTGCTGGTTTGCAGCAGCCTTGCCGCCTCGGCTGGGTGTGGGGTAAGAATGGTGCTGGCAGTACGCTGAGTGATCGTCGCAGTTAGCTGACTTGAGCTTGCCAGTAGATTAAGCGCATCTGCGTCTAGTAGCAGTGGCAGCGGGCTAGCAATGCTTTGCTGCACGAGTGCCATCGCCTCTTGGCTTGTGCCAAGCCCTGGGCCAATTACTAGCATGGTGAGTGCGGGGTGTTGTAGCGCTTCTGCTGCAGAATGCAGCATAAGCTCGGGCTGTGTGGGGTCGACGCTCAATACTTTATCGAGTAAGCCAAGCACTACTCTGCCTGCGCCTAATTTTAAGGCGGCGCGGCCAGCAAGTAGCGTGGCTCCAACCATCCCTGTTGCACCACCAATAATCCCAACTGTGCCGTAACTGCCTTTATGGCTATCGGCTTTGCGCAGTAAATTGGTCATGGCGCTGGGTGCTGTGCTTTGTAAATAGCCATCTGGCTCAGGGTAGCAAGACTGGGGTATTTGTAAATCTAGCAGGTGGATGTCACCGCAGGCATTACAGCCTTGGCCGGTAAATTGGCCAGGTTTATGCGCCATAAAACTGAGCGTGTGATTGGCTTGAACTGGGCTGCCTGTGCCGCTATCGCTGATTAATCCACTGGGAGTATCCAAAGCAATAACAGGGCAGGCCAGCGCCTGCAGTTCTTGGATTATTTGGCTATCGCGGGCAGATAGCGCGCGATTTAGCCCTATACCATAGAGGCCATCAATGGCTAAATCGGCATGTAGAGGGGTATGGTTCTGGGTTTGTCCGCCGCAGGCCAACCATTCGGCCAAAGCCTGCTGTGCGCCGGGTGGTACTGCTGGCGCACTAAGCCGTAAAAAAATATTTTTACCGGCAAGATGTAGCTGTTTTGCGGCGAGTAAAGCATCGCCGCCATTATTGCCTGGGCCTGCCAATACATAGATATTTTGCGCGTTGGGGTAATGTTTCAGCACCCATGCCGCGCTGGTTTTGCCCGCTCTTTGCATGAGCGATAAGCTGGCCGCAGCGATTTCGATTTGCCTTAAGCCATGATTAAAAAAGAGCGGGATGTTTTTCATTCGCGGGAGATTCTTTGGCGCTCAATCTTATTAATAAAACGCTGGATCTGCGTTTGCATTTTTCCTGATAAATCAAAAAAACGGCAGCCTACGCGCTGGGTCTTGATGCCGTTTTTAAGTGTTACATCAATCACAATGCATATCTGCATATCGATCTCAATCAGCCCAACGTCAAGTAGTTGAATTCGACAATTGTGCAAGGTATCTCCAACCACCATGGGGAGATCGGGAGACACTCCCAGTAAACTTAAACCGCCCAAGCTAATATCTGTGACCGATAACTCGGTGTGGCCGCCATTGGCTAAAGGGATGGTGCAGTCCATTCTTTGTGACATTGGAATATCTAGGCGATAAAAATCTCGTCTTTGCATTCGCAATGTTTGTACAGGGCCTGAACTACGGATTGCGGTTCGGCCATCAAAGAGAACTTGCTGGGCATTAGGTAGCTCGAATTGAATTTTTACTTTATTCACCACACCCACAAGAAAAATGCGATTTTCTTTAGTCAGGGCGTCGTTGGTTCTGCTGTCATTACTACCGTCAAACAACAGGCCTTGATCATCAATAGCCAGTAAGGTGCTGATTGCAAAAGGCTCACGCTTACCTGCAGGGTACAGGCAAATAATCTCACCTTTCTCTAGTAATTGGCTAAGTAGGTATTTGATTTCGATGCTAGAGGTAACTAGATAAGGCCCTGGGTCAGAAACAAAGACCGGCTCTAGTGTTGGGGGTTGTTGCATTGTGTAATCAGCAAATAAGAGATAAGCCACTTTATATCATTGGTGGCGGTTTAATCCTAGGATATACGCGTTGCTACTTAGTTATGGCTAGGGGCTATTGATGTTTAATTTGTCATTTATAAATATAGGCTGATTAAATAACCATGCCATTAAAGGAGAGTAATGTTTCTAGCTCATCAAGGCGCATTCTTTCTTCTTTAATTCTTTCTGCGGCCCTTGGTTTTACATGCAAACTAACCTGAGTATTGTCATACCAAAAAGAAAGTGAAGGATAATCAGCGAGTTGGCGGCCATTAGCGGCGGGGAGAAGGTCGTAAGCGATGTGCTGATTGAGTAGAAAAATCTCTGCAGATTTAGGGTCATCTAAAAATAGCAGCAAATTAATATCAGAATTAGGACCCGCCACGCCAGAGAGTACAGATCCCGCTAGATAAGGATGAAATTGCGCCAAGATACGCATGATTTTGAGTGCTTTGAGCCGTAAATGATTCAGGCTATCGTCGTGTTCAGGCTGATAAACCGCTCGATAGCTGGCTAAAGCGATTTCAATTTCTTGATTGGAGGGCATCATTCGCCCTTCACTAATCCCAAGTTGCTTCGCGGCTTTTTTCTTGGCTAAGGCAAAATCATGCAAGTGATCTTCAGCAATTAAGCGTGCGGCACGTTCACAAATCTGTGCGCGTAAATGGGCATACTGGTGGTCGAGAACGTGTGGCTTGCTCATGATTAGGCATCCCTAAAAGAGTACTCCTTGATCTCGCTATGAGGGTGGGCCAAGTAGTGCTCAGCCCACCCTCACCTTATGCGTTGCAATCTTAAAACAGTAATTCTTTAATCTCATCCAGTGGCTGGGCTGCCCCTGTCCCACCGCCCAATCCTAATTCTGGATTGGTTTGCAGAAATTCGCTGAAGAAATATTCAGTGTATGAGCCACGCTCGGTTTGTATGGTCTGCGGTGTTACGCCTTCAGGCACAGGATAGCTGACATTTTCCACGCCTTTTAGCGCTTTATTCATAAAGTTGACCCAGATAGGTAGCGCCGCCACGCCACCATACTCTCTTGCACCCAAGGAGCGGGGTTGATCAAAACCTACCCAAGAAATAGCCACTAAGCCAGGTTGATAACCGGCAAACCACGCGTCATTAGCATCATTGGTGGTCCCCGTTTTACCGGCCAAATCACTGCGGCCTAAGCTATTGGTTTTGGCACCAGTACCCTGTGTCGCCACATCGTGCAGCAGGCTATTCATTACAAAAGCATTGCGAGCATCTAAAGTACGGGGTGCATTTTCACCGGCAACTTCAGGCTGGGTCTTAGCCAGAATACGGCCATGGCTATCTTCAATTCTATCCACATAATAGGAGCGAACTCGATAGCCGGTGTTAGCAAATACCGCATACGCCTCGGCCATTTGCAGTGGCGTCACACTGCCCGCACCTAGCGCCATCGTTAAATAAGCGGGGTGTTGCTTAGGGCTAAAGCCAAAGCGGCTGATGTGCGCCTGTGCATAATCCACGCCAATCGCTTGCAATACACGAATGGTAACTAAGTTTCTGGAGCGTGTAAGCGCAGTGCGCACACTCATCATCCCTTCGAATTTACCATCGCTATTTTTAGGCTCCCAACTTTGCCCTCCTACTTGAGCTGGGTCTATCACCAATGGCGCATCGTTCATTTGAGTGGCAGGGGTTATGCCGCGCTCTAAAGCTGCCGAGTAAATAAAAGGTTTAAAGCTGGAACCAGGCTGCCGCCAAGCTTGGGTGACATGGTTAAAGGAGCTACGGTTAAAGTCAAAGCCACCTGCTAGCGCTCTAATTGCCCCATTTTGTGGATCTAATGCAACAAGTGCCCCTTCAACTTGAGGAAGTTGTGAAATAGTCCAACCTTTTTCCATTTGCTTGATTCGCACAATGGCACCTGGGCGAATTCTGATCGCTGGGGCTACCTTTTCAGAAAGCATGGCCTTGGCAAATCGTAAGCCTTCGCCTTCAATTTCTAATTGCTCGCCGCCTTTTTTATAGACGCGAACCAATTGGGGGCTGGCACTTAAGACAATCGCCGCTTGCAAATCGCCCGAATCTTTCTGCTCTGAAAGCGCTTCGTCGAGCAGCTCTTCTTTGCCGGGTAAGATGACTTCAGGGGCAACAAAGCCTTCTGGCCCACGATAACCGTGGCGAACATCATAGTCGACTAGGCCTTGTCTTAGTGATTGATAGGCAGTTTCTTGGCTATCGCTACGAAGGGTGGTGTAAACTTTATAGCCTTCGGTGTAAGTTGATTCTTTGTAACGCTCTAGCATCATTTGCCGCACCATTTCTGCTAGGTATTCGGCATGGACGGCGTACTCTTGCTGGCCTCGCTTGAGTACGAGCGGGGCGCTCTTAGCGATCTCATAATCACTATCATTGATGAACTTAAGCTCATGCATACGTCTTAGAACGTATTGCTGCCGCAGCTGAGCTCGTTTAGGGTTTACAACTGGATTATATGCGGAAGGGGCTTTAGGTAAGCCAGCAAGCATAGCCATTTCAGCTGGGCTAAGTTGTTTTAGCTCTTTGCCGTAATAGGTTTGTGCTGCTGAGGCGAAGCCATAGGCGCGTTGACCTAGGTAGATTTGGTTGAAGTACAGTTCAAGAATTTGATCTTTAGAAAGATTGTGTTCAATTTTAAACGAGAGTAATGCCTCGTTAAACTTACGTGTAAAAGTTTTTTCGTTAGATAGGTAGAAGTTGCGTGCTACCTGCATGGTGATCGTACTGGCTCCTGATTTGGATTGCCCCGAGCTTAGGTTACTGACCATGGCTCTGAGTACACCAAGGTAGTCGATACCACCATGTTCATAAAAGCGCTCGTCTTCTGCGGCCAAAATGGCTTGTTTCATTAACAAGGGCACTTGGTCTATTGAAGTAAAGGCGCGACGCTCTTCGCCAAATTCACCAATTAACACGTTATCACTGGTGTAAATGCGGAGCGGGATTTTAGGGCGGTAATCTGTGAGTGCTTCTAGGGAGGGTAGGCGCGGATAAGTGATTACCAGTGCAAATGCACCCAAGCCTGCGGCAAGGATCATCAGGCTGATTAAAATACCGGCAAAAATAAGTAGGAGGCGTTTGCTCATCGCTAAAAGTATAGATATTAGAAGTGCTGCTAATTTACGCGAATATGAGAATGTATGTTTGGCATTTATTTTTTCGCGCCAAATATTAAAAAAGCACTAATGTTAGTAATAATGTTGCATAACAATCGATAATGAGCTTCTTGCTTTACAGGTATATGTTGCACTGCTACGATCTACAGAAAATTAGCAAATGCTTACATTTAAGAAATCTATTTTATTAAAAGGAAAGTGAGTTGAATCTCGATTTCCTCAAACCCAAAGCACCTGCGCTGATTGGGGTTGATATTAGCTCTTCGTCCGTAAAAATGGTCGAGTTGAGCCTATCAGGAACCACCTACAGCCTTGATCGCTATGTGATTGAGCCCCTACCTAAAGATGCCGTAAGTGATGGCAATATCGCCAATATGGATTTGGTGGTGGAAGCCATTAGACGCGCGTGGCGGCAAATGGGCTCTAAAGTTAAAAATGTAGCGATTGCCTTGCCGCCAGCGGCAGTGATCACTAAAAAAATCTTGGTGCCAGCAGGCTTGACCGAGCGTGAGCTTGAGATGCAGGTTGAGACTGAGGCAAATCAGTACATTCCCTTCTCTTTGGATGAAGTGAATCTCGATTTTCAGGTGCTGGGTATTTCTCCTATTGCTCCTGATGAAGAAGAAGTACTGATTGCGGCCGCTAAAAAAGAGAAAGTTGATGAGCGCGTAGCAGCAATTGAAGCTGCAGGATTACGCGCGTTGGTGCTCGATGTAGAGTCTTATGCCACACAAGCCGCTTTTGAATTGATGCAGCCACAATTGCCTAATAACGGCGATAAACAAATTGTGGCCGTGGTGGATATTGGTGCCACGGCTATGCATATGAATATCTTTAAAGATGGTCAGTCTATCTACAGCCGTGATCAGGCTTATGCCGGTAATCAACTGACGCAAGAAATTCAGCGCAAATTCAATATGTCGAGTGACGAAGCCGAGCAAGCTAAGAAGCACGGTGGTTTGCCAGAAAATTACGAGCCAGAAGTACTGCAGCCCTTTATTGATACTTTAGCGCTAGAAATCTCTCGCTCCTTGCAGTTTTTCTATACATCCAGTAACTACAACGCGGTAGATCATATTCTGCTGGCCGGTGGTTGCAGTGCTATTTATGGCCTAGATGATGCGGTATCTAGCCGCACCAATGTCAGTAGCGCCATGCGTGCCAATCCATTCCAAGGAATGGCAACGGGTAAGGTGCGTGGAAAACAAGTGCAAGTTGATGCTCCTTCTCTTTTAATTGCCTGCGGATTGGCGATGCGGAGGTTTGACCCTTCATGATTCGGATTAATCTGCTTCCACACCGCGAGCAAAGACGTGTTGCACGTCAAGCTCGGTATTTAGCTTTGCTTGGGGTAACTGCCTTGGCGGCGATTGCCGTGATTGTGGCGGGCTACCTTTTTTATGCCGCACGAATTGAAACCCAAAATCAGCGCAATCAGTTTCTAAGCGATGAAAATACCAAGTTAGATCGTGAGATTTCTGAAATTGAGAAATTAAAATCAGAAAAACAATCGCTACTTGATCGTAAAAAGATTGTTGAGCGCTTGCAGTCTGGGCGATCAGAAGCGGTTATCGCGATGGATCAACTGGTTCGGCAGACGCCTGATGGTGTTTATTTGAAAGAAGCAAAGGCGCTTAATGATCAAATTACTCTAGTGGGTTATGCGCAATCCAATGCCCGTGTTTCTACTTTAATGCGTAATTTGAATGACTCAGAAATTTTTGAGCAGCCTGTGTTGATTGAGGTGAAAGCCGCACAAGTGGGTAATCAAAAATTATCGGAGTTTACCCTTACGATTAAAATAACGCGGACTGTGGATGAGGCGGCTAATGCTTCAGCGCCAGCTTCGCGTAAACGGCAGGGGAGCTAACATGACTCTCGACGAATTACGGAATTTAGATCCTAAAGACATCGGCAATTGGCCAATTGCCGCACAAATTGGTTTGATTGTTTTGCTGTTTGTTACGCTGACTTTGGGTGGCTATTTCTACGTCTGGGGTAGCCAGATGGATGAGTTAGAAACTGGCAGGGCAAAGGAAGAACAGCTTAAAACTGATTTTGTAGAAAAAAAACGTAAGGCAATTAACTTGGATGCTTATCGCCAGCAGTTACAAGAGATTCAACAATCTTTTGGTGCTTTACTGCGGCAATTGCCTAATAAATCAGAGATGGAATCATTGCTCACCGAGATTAACCAAGCGGGGGTTGGCCGTGGTTTGTTTTTTGAGCTATTTAAACCAGGTACTGAAGTAAAAACGGCGGAGTTTGCCGAATTACCGATTGATATTCGTATCTCTGGCAACTACCACGATTTAGCGGCTTTTGTGAGCGATGTGGCGCAGCTCTCGCGTATCGTTACTTTAAGTAATCTATCTCTTACTGCAACGAAAGATCCTGAGGTGATTTCAATGCAAGCGATCGCAAAAACATATCGCTCGCTGGATGAGGCCGAGGCACAAGCGTTACATCAAGCTGCATTAGACGCTAAGAAGAAACAGAAATGAACATTCGACCTAGCTCAATCAAATTAAGCGCGCTGATGATATTCGCCGCATTTTCTTTAAGTGCTTGTTTTGGCGAACAAAATGGCGATTTAAAAGACTGGATGAAAGAAAGTAGTGAAGGCTTGCGGGGTAAAGTGGAAGCACTGCCTGAGGCAAAGCCTTATGTTTCATTTGAATATAAAGCGTTTGATTTAAGTGACCCATTTCGTGCTGCAAAAATGGAGTTAGCCAAAAAAGGCTCAGGTGGTGGGCTTGCGCCCAACACTAGCCGTGCCAAAGAAATCTTGGAAAACTACGATTTAGAAAAACTACGCATGGTAGGAACCATCACTCAAGGTAAGACGGTGAATGGTTTAATCCATGCCCCCGATGGCAATATTTATCGGGTAAAGGTGGGCAGCTATATGGGTCAAAATTTTGGCATGGTGACGGCCATTACTGATATCGAAGTTCAACTCAAAGAAATCGTTGAAGACAGTGGGGGTGATTGGGTGGAGCGCACCACGAATTTATCCCTTGATGAAGCGGAGCAAAAAAAATGAAAATACTCAATGTCATCAAGCTGGCAAGTCTTTTGTGCATAGCTTGCCTTGCCTCTTTTGCTGCTGCGGCAGCGAGCATTACTGCCATTGATGTCAGCAATGTATCAGCAGATAAGCAGGTTATTCGATTAAGTTTTAATGGCCCTGCACCCGTTCCTACTAGCTTTTCTGTGAATACGCCACCTCGGGTTGCTTTTGATTTTGCTGATACTACAAATACAGCGGGTAAAAGCTCGGTTCAAGTGAATGGCGCTGCGCTGCGCTTGATTAGCTTAGCTGAGGGCTCAGGGCGCACGCGCGTTGTGCTGAATATGCAAAAGCAAGCGGCATATCAAACCAGAGTGGAAGGGAATGATTTTTATATTACCGTAGATGGCACCAGTAGTGCGGTGACCGCTCAGGCAAGAAACACGCATTTTGCTGAGAGCAAAGCGCCTGAGGCAAGCAGCAAAAACAAACGGGATAGCATCGAGAACATTGATTTTCGCCGTGGTAAAGATGGTGAAGGTAAGGTGGTTATTGATCTATCCAGCCCCAATGTGGGTATTGATATCCGGCAGCAGGGTAAAACCTTGTTGATTGATTTTAATAAGGCGGTTTTACCTAAAAAGCTAGAGCGCCGGATGGATGTCAGTGATTTTGGTACGCCGATCCAAAAAGTGGATGCGTATAGCCAAGGTGAAACCAGCAAGATGATTATCGAGCCTAAGGGCAACTGGGAATACTCGGCTTATCAAACTGAAAATCGTTTTATTGTTGAAGTGCGTGAGGTAAACGACGAGCGCAATAAACAAGCGGGGATTAAGCCAGCATTTAAGGGCGAAAAGCTCTCGTTAAACTTCCAGAATGTTGAAATTCGCGCTGTTTTACAAGTGATTGCGGAGTTTACCGGTCTGAACTTTATTACTAGTGATACCGTAACGGGCAATATCACCCTACGTTTAAAAGATGTGCCTTGGGATCAGGCGCTGGATATTATCTTGCAAGCTAAGGGTCTAGATCAGCGTAAAAATGGCAGCGTGCTGTGGATTGCGCCCCGTGAAGAATTAGCCAGCAAGGAAAAGCAAGAGCTGGAAGCGCGTAAGCAGATTGATGAGCTAGAGCCTACTCGTACGGAGTCATTCCAACTGCGTTATCAAAAAGCAGAAGACTTAAAGAAAATGCTCACCGATGAGAAGCAGCAAATGCTTTCTAAGCGTGGCAGCATTGTGATTGATGCACGTACTAATACGTTGTTTGTGCAAGATATCTCTAGCAAGCTAGAACAGGTGCGCTCGGTTATTTCTAAGATCGACGTAGCAGTGCGTCAAGTGCAAATTGAAGCACGTATTGTTGAGGCCAACGATGGCTTTAGCCGTGAGCTTGGGGTGAAATTGGGTTGGGGCTCACGAGGCCACTTAGGCAGTACGGATTTAGGCTTGGGCAACAGCTTAGATAATGCAGGTAAAGGAATTGGTGTTATTCCTGCAACGGTTGGGACTACACCGAGTGCAACAACCCCTGTTAATAATATTTTAACCATGGGTAATAACGTTAACTTCCCTGCGATTGGTTCTGGGGTAGGTGCACCGGGTACTTTTGCGCTGATTGCTGCTAATGCAAATTGGTTGCTTGGCCTAGAAATCAGTGCTTTGGCTGCAGACAATAAAGGTAAGATTATCTCTAGCCCACGCCTTGTGACGGCTGACCAAGTTGAAGCCTCTATTGAAAGCGGGGAAGAGATTCCTTACCAAGAAAGCTCACAAAATGGGGCTACAACCATCTCGTTTAAGAAAGCGACCTTGTCATTAAAGGTGACGCCGCAGATTACGCCTGATGGCAATGTGATCATGAAGCTGAACGTGACTAAAGATAGCCGTGGCACTGTTACTCTGGGTATTCCATCGATTAACACCAAGCAAATCAATACTACGGTTTTGGTTGAAAATGGGGGTACGGTGGTGATTGGTGGTATCTACACGCAAGAAGTGGGTACGGATGTAACTAAAGTACCGTTGCTAGGAGATATTCCTTATCTGGGTAATCTATTTAAAAACACCCTAGAAAAAGACCTACGTCGCGAGTTATTGATCTTTATTTCACCTAAAGTAATTCAATCAGACCTGTCATTACGCTGATAATTTAAAATTATTAGTCAGATTAGCGGGGCGCAAATCGCGCCCCGCTCTGCTTTCCGCTACAATGCTTGGCATGAAACTGCCAGGCAATTTTTTTCTGGTCGGCATGATGGGTGCCGGCAAAACCACCGTAGGACGAGCGCTCGCTAAAGTCAGCGGTAAGGTTTTCTATGATACGGATCACGAGATTGAATCTCGGACCGGAGCAAAGATTCCAATCATCTTTGAAGTAGAGGGTGAGGCCGGATTTCGCCGCCGTGAAGTGGCGATGATTAAAGAGCTGGGTGCACAAAAAAATATCGTATTGGCAACGGGCGGCGGTGCGGTGCTTAATCCTGCTAACCGTGCGGTGCTGAGGCGCGAAGGGTTTGTGATTTATCTGCGTGCCAGCGTAGATGAGCTGTACTTGCGTACCTGCCACGATAAAAACCGCCCACTCCTGCAAACTGAAAACCCAAAACAGCGCTTGCATGAGTTTTATGCCATTCGAGACCCCCTCTATTGCGAAGTGGCTGATCTGGTGATTGATACCAGTCGGCAGACTGTGCATTCGCTATTGCAACTATTGATGAAAGAGCTGGAGCTGCACGCCGATCGCTAATCCCTCTGCAGCCGTTTTTAGCCTATGGCTATAGAGTGGCATAAAACCTTGCCCTTTCTACAATCCACAAGCCGTTAATTAGAGAGTTGGAGCACCATGCCGATCGTTGAATTAAAGCTTGACCACGCCGCATACAATATTCATATTGCCCGCGATCTATTAACTCAGGTTGAGCTGATTAAGCCTCTATTGCCTCAGCCCAGAGTTGCAATTGTCAGCAATGAAACGGTTGCGCCACTCTATTTAAAAGCCCTGCAAGACGCGTTAGAAGCCGCAGATATTCAATGCCACAGCATTATTTTGCCTGATGGCGAAGTAAATAAAAATTTCGAAACGCTTAACCTGATTTTTGATGGTTTACTGACTGAGCGCTGTGAGCGTAAAACCACGCTGATTGCCTTGGGTGGCGGCGTGATTGGGGATATGACGGGCTTTGCGGCTGCGGTTTATCAGCGCGGTGTGCCGTTTATTCAGATCCCTACCACGCTCTTGTCACAGGTTGATTCATCGGTTGGCGGCAAGACCGGCATTAATCATCCGCTGGGTAAGAATATGATAGGCGCGTTTTATCAGCCTCAGCTGGTGCTGGCTGATTTGGCGACGCTAGATACCCTGCCAATGCGTGAATTATCCGCAGGCATGGCCGAAGTGATTAAGTATGGTTTGATTGATGATTTGGCCTTTTTTGAATGGTTAGAAGCCAATATCGAGCGGCTGATGGCGCGCGAAACTGATGCGCTTGCCTATGCGGTAGAACGCTGCTGCCAGAATAAAGCGCGAATTGTGGCTGGGGATGAAAAAGAGCAGGGCCAGCGCGCCTTGCTTAATCTAGGCCATACCTTTGGTCATGCCATTGAATCGGGGCTTGGCTATGGCGTTTGGCTGCACGGCGAGGCGGTTGCTGCCGGTATGATGCTGGCCGCTTATGCATCGCGTGAGTTGGACCAGATCAGCGATGATGATATTGAGCGGATTAAAGCCCTGCTGCTTAAGGCGGGTTTGCCGGTTACAGCGCCGGTATTGGGGCATGAGCGCTACTTAGATTTAATGGCGCAGGATAAAAAAGTAGACGCTGGGAAAATAAAGTTTGTATTGATGCAATGCCTTGGCGAGTCTTATATCGGCGAGCTGAGCCGCGCTACGATTATTGCTGCATTAGAGGCTGGCTGTAGCGAGTAATCATTTAATTGCAGTGCGGGGTGATGGGCAGATAATTTTGCCCACCCCGCCATTATGTTGTCTTATTCTTTTCTGAATATTCTGCCAACGTCATCTCTAACACCCCTTTCAGCTCTTGGTGAATTGTCGTCAGCCCTTGTTCTAGGCGGGCGGATAGGGGGGTGACCATGGTTTCAAATACATCTCTGAGTGTGATTTTCTTTAGGTCGACGGCTAAAATCCACTCCCCATCACGGGTTGATTCCACCCAGTTTTTTAAAGCCATTTCTTCAAGTAGGGAGTAGCTGGCATCTAAGCCCAGCTGAGTGCGTCGGCGTAGTTTATCGATGTGTAAGACTTTGCCTTGGCTATGCGCTTCAGCCAAAACCAGCAGTAGGCGGATAGATTGTTCTAAACGTGTGCCCTGATGGCCCTCCCAGCGCCATGCCGATGCGTGCCAGTAAGAAAGACAGGCAGAAAGTACCGCGCCACCTAAAATAATCACCCAACTGACATATAGCCACATCAAAAAGATGGGGAAGCTGGCAAATGCGCCATAAATCAGCTTAAACGTGCCAAATTGCTGGATATAAAGCCCAAAGCCACGCTTCATTAGCTCTAATGCAGCGGCGACTACCAAGGCTGCGATCAGGGCATGGCTGCGTGGCACATAGCAGTTGGGCACAGCCAGATACAGCAGGGTTAAAGAGCCAAGCATCAAGAGCAAGGGGCCAAGCTTGAGCAGCATCAGGTTCAGTAGATTGGTATCACTGTGCAAACCGGTCTGGGCATAGAGCCAAGAGGTGAGTGAGATACTAATGCCGATTAATAGCGGGCCAAGCGTGAGCGCTGCCCAGTAGATAATCGTTCTTTGTAGTAATTTTCTGGGGCGTTTTATTCCCCAGATTTCATTGAAAGTTTTTTCGATAGTAAAAATTAGCAGGAGGGCGGTGACTAGCAGACCGATCATCCCCAGCGCCGTTAGGCGCTCGGCGTTATCAGAAAACTGCCGCATATACACGCTGATTACCTTGCCGGATGCATCAGGCACCAGATTGGTCAGCAAAAATATTTTAAATTTACTACTGTAGTCGCCAAACATGGGGAAGGCAGAGAAGAGCGATAGCACAATGGTCAGCAGCGGAATCAGCGCTAGTAGCGTGGTGTAAGTTAGGCTGCCGGCGGTTTCCAAGCAGCGGTCGGCGATCAATCTACGGCCAACAAAACGGCCAAAGCCAAATAGGCGATGAAAAATGCCAAGATCAAAGCGGGGGATTAGGTTCATCTTATGCGATTAAATGAAGGATGAGCTTTATAATACCGCAGCCCCACTATTTTGGAATTGTAATGCCAGAGATCCTTGTCCTTTATTACAGCACACATGGTGCTACCCGTCAGATGGCGCAGCTCATTGCCCGAGGGGTGGAGTCTGTGGCGGGAGTCACCGCCCGTATCCGCACCGTGCCGCGTATTTCAACGGTTTGCGAGGCGATAGAAGCCGTGGTTCCTGATGCCGGAGCACCCTATGCGGAGCTGGCCGACTTAAAAGAATGTATCGGCCTGGCGCTTGGTAGCCCCACTCGTTTTGGTAATATGGCCGCGCCAATGAAGTATTTTTGGGATGGCACCGTGGGCGATTGGCTGCAAGGATCTCTAATCGGCAAGCCTGCCTCGGTGTTTACCAGCACCGGCTCTATGCACGGTGGTAATGAAGCCACGCTGCTCACCATGATGTTGCCGCTGCTGCACCACGGCATGCTGATTGTGGGCACGCCTTATTCAGAAACCGCGCTGAGTAACACCACCACGGGTGGCACTCCGTACGGGCCTAGCCATGTGGCGGGTAGTGAATCTAATCAGCCGCTCTCTGCAGATGAAAAACAACTGTGCATCGCCCAAGGCAAACGCCTAGCGCAGGTGGCTTTAAAGCTGGCGGTGGCGTCATGAAAGATCAGCGTTTAATTACCCTTAGCCATTGGGCTTCCGTCATTAGCCTAGTGGCCTTGATTGCACTATGTATTTCTTGGGAGCTATGGCTTGCGCCGATGAAAGAAGGTGGTTCTTGGCTGGCCTTAAAGGCGCTGCTGTTACTGCCAATGCTAATGGGCGTTTTGAAAGGCCGTCGTTACACCTATCAATGGGGCTCGATGTATATCTTGCTGTGGTTTGTAGAAGGCGTGATGCGTGCTTGGGGCGATCATGGCCTATCGCAAATTCTGGCAGGGGCAGAAGTCGCTTTGGCTAGCCTGTGCTTTGCCAGCTTTGTTGCGTTTGCTTGGTACACGCGGCCTTCTTTGGGGGAAGCTGTGCAGGCTTGATTTTTCTGTGAATGGTATTGGGCGGGGGTAAACGCGTGGGCATAAAGGCCTGCTCACCCTGCATTGACACCAAAAAGGCCAAAAACCAGAGGCTTAACTTTAGCTCTGGTTGCTGGCCTTTTGTGTTGAGTGTCTGTCCAACACAAGGCTTGTGGCCCTGCTGTGGCAGATTGGGGTAGGTTTGAGTAAAACCATCCCGACGGCGGGGCTGATTGGCCTGCCGTATCTCGGTCTTATATTTTGATAAGCGTGGCTGAGGGTTAAACCGGGCCCTGCGCGTTAATGCGCGTTTCCTTATTATGCAGCTTATTCAACGCAGAGATATAAGCCTTGGCGCTGGCGGCGATGATGTCGGTGTCTGCGCCTTGGCCATTGACGATACGGCCCGTTTTTTCTAAACGTACGGTCACTTCCCCTTGGCTATCGGTGCCTTGGGTAATGGCATTCACGGAATAAAGTTGCAGCTCTGCGCCGCTATTGGCCATACTTTCGATGGCTTTAAACACTGCATCCACAGGGCCTGAGCCGCTAGATGTCGCTTGTTTTTCTACGCCGTCTTCGCTTATTACAATGTGTGCAGATGGCATTTCGCCAGTTTCTGACATCACTTTAAGTGCGGTAAATTTGAAATATTCATGCTCAATGGCAACCATTTCATCCGAAACCAGCGCGTGCAAGTCTTCGTCAAAAATCTCGCGCTTACGGTCGGCTAGCTCTTTAAAACGGGCAAAGGCGGCGTTTAAGGCTTCTTCACTGGCTAAATCAATACCCAGCTCGTGCAATTTGGTTTTAAAGGCATTGCGGCCAGATAATTTACCCAGCGTCAGGCGGTTGGCGCTCCAACCTACCGATTCTGCACTCATGATTTCGTAAGTTTCACGGTTTTTTAGCATGCCATCTTGGTGAATGCCTGATTCGTGGGCAAAAGCATTCGCGCCTACAATCGCCTTATTGGGCTGCACTGGGTAGCCGGTAATGGTGGAAACCAGTTTGGAGGTCGGCACAATCTGTTTTGGGTCGATGCCGGTTTCTAAATTAAACAGATCGCGACGGGTACGCACCGCCATGACGACTTCTTCTAAGCTAGCATTACCCGCACGCTCGCCAAGGCCGTTGATAGTGCATTCAACCTGACGTGCGCCCGCTTGCACGGCGGCTAAAGAGTTTGCGACGGCCATGCCTAAGTCGTTATGGCAGTGGGTAGACCAGATCACGCTGTTTGAATTAGGCACGCGGGCAATCAGCTCGCTCATTCTAGCGGCCCATACCGATGGAATGCTGTAGCCCACGGTATCGGGTACGTTAATGGTTTTGGCACCGGCCTGAATCACCGCATCAAAGATACGGATCAAGAAATCCATATCCGAGCGCACGGCGTCTTCAGCAGAGAATTCCACATCATCGGTGTATTCCAGCGCAATTTTAACGGCTTTCACTGCTGCATCCACCACCTGATCGGGGCTCATGCGCAGCTTGTGTTCCATATGAATCGGGCTGGTTGCAATAAAAGTATGAATACGGCCACGTTTAGCTGGCTTGATGGCTTCGCCTGCGGCACGCACGTCTTTCTCATTTGCGCGTGCCAAAGAACAGACGACAGAGTGTTCGATAATGCTGGCAATGGCCTTGATCGCATCGGCGTCGCCTGGGCTGGCCGCAGCAAAGCCCGCTTCAATAATGTCTACGCCGAGTTTTTCTAGCTGGCGAGCGATACGGATTTTTTCTTCTTTAGTCATCGAAGCGCCAGGCGATTGCTCGCCGTCACGCAAGGTGGTGTCAAAGATGTACAAACGATCGCTCATGCCGGAGTTTCCTTGTATCAATGGCTTAGGGCTGCTGCCCAAGAAATAGTGCTGAATGTTGAAGCTCTTACCCTGATGGGCTGCTAGCAGTGCTAGTTTATTAATCGCACCGAGCGGAATACTGCCGCGTTCGCGCCATTTGTAGACCGCTGCCCGCGAAATCAGATCGTCTGGAAACAGACTATTGATTGCCTCGCTTAATACGCTTGGTCCACCAAAATCAGCGATTAGACGTTCAATGTCTAATTCCACGGTTATCTCCTCAGGGTTTATATGCTCAAGATTAGCTATTGAACGACAATATGTCAAATTATTTGGAATAAAAAGTTGGTGCGGGTATATTTTTTGTATTTTATGCAAAAATATTAGACATATTGTCTGATATTTTTGGTTTTGAATGTAATGCTGCGTGCAAGAAGCGTAGGGTGGGCATCCGTGCCCGTGCCCGTGCCCATGCCCATGCGCGGGAGGGGAACAAAGACATGCGTGGTCTGCTCACGCTAAAGGGAAAGGGAGGCTGAAGAAGGGGAATGGAGATCTTTACGCGTGGGCTGTGCCCACCCTACTCTTTATTTGGTTTAATCCAGCGATATAGCCAGTAAACATAGCCCGATATGCCGTAGCCAATAAACACGCAAAACAGCATCAGGGGTGGTTTGGCAACGATGATTAATAAGATCAACGTGGTAATTAATAGGGCAAAGAAGGGCACGGTTCTACGCATATGCAGCTCTTTAAAGCTCCAAAAGCGTACATTAGAAACCATGGTAAGCCCTGCAAACAGGGTAAACATGAGGGCCAGATAAGGTAATGCACCACTGATAGGGGTGAGCTCCTCTGCGTATTCATGGCTAATCCACACCAACCCCGCCACCATGGCCGCAGCAGCAGGGGATGGCAGGCCTTGAAACCAGCGCTTATCCACCACCTCAATATTGGCATTAAAGCGCGCCAGCCGCATTGCAGCCCCTGCACAATAGATAAACGCCGCTATCCAGCCCAGCTTGCCAAAATCACGCAACATCCATTCATACGCCACTAGCGCAGGGGCCACGCCAAAGCTCACCATGTCGGATAGCGAATCAAACTGCGCACCAAACTCCGATTGCGTATGGGTTAAACGCGCCACTCGGCCATCCAGACCATCCAGCACCATGGCAATAAAAATGGCGACGGCGGCTTGATCAAAATTCTTATTCATCGCCTGCACAATGGCGTAAAAGCCAGCAAACAGAGCGGCAAGGGTAAACAGATTGGGGAGCAAATAAATGCTTTGGCGGCGTAGATTATGTGGGCGTTGGAATTGCATTCAGTGATGCCTCGCAAAAATGAGATCTAATTGTAGCTGAGGAAGCCGCGAAGCAAGTTTTGCTTGGCAAGCTATGCGTTATAATCTGCCGTTTAATGTCTGCTGGGGAATGCCTGTGTCAGAGCGTTTGTTTGTTCTTTTGCAACACGTACTACCCAAAGTCGCACTGACGCAATTATTGGGCCTATTTGCTGGCTTAAAAGCAGGCGGTTTAACTCAGCGGGTGATCCGCTGGTTTATTGGTCAATATAAAGTCAATATGAGCGAGGCGGCTGATTCTGATCCGATTGCATTCGCCACCTTTAATGATTTTTTTACCCGAGCCCTAAAGCCGGGTGTGCGCCCTATTCATACGACGCGCTTTGTTAGCCCGGTGGATGGCGCAATTAGCCAGCTTGGGGCGATTAAACAAGAGCAAATTTTTCAAGCTAAGGGCAGGGATTACTCTGCCACCGCCTTATTAGGTGGAGATCCAGCCTTGGCTAAGCCGTTTATCAACGGCAACTTTGCCACCATCTATCTCAGCCCACGTGATTACCACCGCATTCATATGCCTTGTGATGGTTGGTTGACACAAATGATTTATGTGCCTGGCGAGCTGTTCTCTGTGAACCCCGCTACTGCACGTGGTGTTGATGCGCTGTTCGCTCGCAATGAGCGTGTGGTTTGTATGTTTGAATCCGATTTTGGCCCCTTTGCGCTAGTACTGGTGGGGGCAACCATTGTGGGGAGTATGGCCACATCCTGGCACGGAGTGGTGAACCCACCGCGCAGCAAAACGGTACGCCGCTGGGATTACACTGGGCAAAATATTGAGCTGAAAAAAGGCGAAGAAATGGGCCGATTCCTGCTTGGCTCCACCGTGGTGATGCTGTTCCCCAAAGGCAAATGCCGCTTCAGCCCATTCTGGGTGGCAGAACGCGCGGTGCAGATGGGCGAGAAGATGGGCGATTGATGGGCTGATTATGCCCATATTGGGTATTGTCATGCCCAATATGGGCATGTAGGGCTTAAAACTTACTGAGTGATTCGGCATATGCGCTGGTTTTAAGTCCAAATCATTTCAAGGTGCATGCTTGTTTTTCTTCAGCAGTTCTATTATCTACATACTTAATACCTTGATACTCGCCACTATGCTCGGTAATAGTGATTTTTCCCGATTCAAGCCAAAAAATCATTTTTTTTGCTTCATACGCAATAGCTGGATATAGATCGCCTATTAGCTCTGATTGTTGTTTAGAATTGAGTTCGTACCATTTATCCACCTCATACTTCTGGTGAGGGACGGTGATGGCGAGTCCATATCCCAAACCAATACTGTCTAAGAAATTGTAGCCATCACAGTAGAGTTCATAGAGTTGTTTAATATATTTATGTACGTCGCAAGGGCGATCTATAACATTTTGAAGAACGTTTTTTAAAGACCACTCATAGCATTTTCCAATATCAATATATTTACGAAGTATTTTTTCTGCTTCGTATAGGGATGATTGAGTTTGATTGTTCACGCCGATTGAAATTTGACCCACCCTGCCGATCGAATTTTGACCCAGGGCCGAGCGTTGCTTTTTATCGGAGCAACTGTGGATAAGTCTAGCAAATAGCGGGCCACTCACCCGCTAT
>NZ_JAWQUO010000018.1:0-100923 GCF_033446605.1 Iodobacter sp. CM08
CAATTGCGGCAAAGATTTCATCCATTCGTGAAATACAGAAGATTTCATGATGCTTTCTCCTTGCGACCTATATTTCAGTATAGCGAGAAGAACGTATTTCAACTGTTAACGCAGACAGAGCCTTAGTGAATCCACAATCGGCTCCTGTTGCGGTTCTGTCATTGTTCTGCTTAAGAGTAATGGTGCAAGTGCTGCCATATTTAGCGCTTAGGGTGTAAGTATTGGGGGTCCAGCTTGTTGTGTAGACAAAGTCTTTGCGGGATGGATTCCAACCCTCCATCAGTGTTTTTGTGGCTTCAGTGCTTGTGCTTGTGCCCTCCGCACCATAAGAGAGATTGCGTTGCAGCTTTTGCTCAAAATACAAAGACAAAGAAACCAAATCACCCGCAGCAGATTTGGCGGCGGCTTGGCGGATATAGCGCTGATAACTAGGCACCGCAATGGCCGCCAAGATGGCAATAATGGCCACAACAATCATCATTTCAATTAAAGTAAATCCATTTTTTTTCATAACATCTCTTATAAATATTCTTTGCGAAAAGCGCGTTGGCTTAGGGCTGTTTTCTAGGGTTTAGCTTTAATACTGCTTTTTAAAGTGTTTGTTCTTTGCTTATCGCTTCTTTGTTTTTTCTAATTTGATTTAAATTTGCAGTGTAAAGATCAGTAGATTGTGTCTCTGCTTCAATTTGGTTAAGTAGGCGGCTGCGGATTTGTGGGCTTTTTTCGTGATTGGTCTGGTTTAATAGCGCGGCAATTTTGGCTTTCGCCTCAGTGATTGCTTTTATATTACGCAGCTCCATTTTATTGAGGACTTCTAGCGTTTCATTGCTGGCACTGGCTGGTGTGGACGCGGTTGATTGAAAACGACTCTGTTGTCCAGTAGCTGGTCTAACTGTTTTCAAGCTTGCTTTTGGTGACATTGTTGTGGCGTCTCCATAGGAAACGCTGCCATCGGCTTCTCGTTGTACATACACCGTCGATGCGATTGCTGTTGCCGCCATGAGCGAGGCACCGAAAGTTAATATTTTACGAAGCATAATCAAATAACCTTGTTGAGATGAGGCGCTTAAAACCGTTGCATTAAAATGCATATTTTTATTTGGGCCAACAAGCGGGTGGGGAGTGTGTTGTTTGCTTGTTGCTTATTGTCATGACTAAAGTTGTACAGCCTTGGTCTAGTGCTTGAGAGCTGCCCTTTATTGCGGTTGCTGTAATGCGATAGCTTGTTGCAGTTGGGGTCTTGATCAGTATGTTGTAATAACCATGTTTTGTTTTGATAGCATTGCCAGCTAAATTAAATCCCATTGCGCTAAGCGCATTACTATAGCTGTTGTTATTCACCCGCCATTTTTCCTCAGCCAGCTGGATCTTCGCCATCATCAGTACGGCATCGTTGCGGCGGCTTTTGCGCACCATCTCTTGATAATAAGGCAGGGCAAAGGCAGCAATGATGGCGATAATGACCAGTGCAATCACCAGCTCGATCAATGTAAATCCTCTGCTCATAAGGTATTCACTTAGGGTGTTTTATTTACTAGTAAGATGGTAGTGGTATTACTGCTGATGATCAATCTATTTGTAATCTTCAAGCAGAACGTAGGTGTATTACCGATGAATGGCATGGGAATATAATGTTTCTATAATATGAGATGGCTGCAGGTGCAAAACAAGCTTGATATTTAATTGTTTACTAATGTAGTCTTTTATTCTAATTTATTTGTATTTAATGTCTTATTGTTTGATTTTTATATGAATATTTAGCATTTTTAAAACTATAAGTAATGCTGTTCTTAGGTAGATAGAGTGTTTTTTGCTTGGTTTTCGAGTGTTTTGTAAGTGTTTTGACTTGATTTTCAATTTAGATAAGTGATGGTGATTGGCGTTGTTTATGCTTGATGAGGTAGGAAATTGGTATTGGCTATTTTTTCTAGGCAAAAAAAATCTCCTTCGCGCCTTGCTGAAGGAGATTTTTAAATCGGAGAATAAAGCGTTTAATCGCCCAGTTTTTGATGCGCTGCTCGGCCAAGGCGATCGTGCACGGCAAGCCATGCTGCTTCACCCTGAGGAAGAACCAGTAAAATAGCATCTAAGCCTTGCTGGTCTAAATCACGTAAGGTGGCGTAAATAACTTGCGCATAATCATTGGCGTTATCAGGCATGACTACACTCTGTGCGCTGATGTTTTGCGTAAGGGCTAAAGTATGCACAATCGCTAGTTTTTGCCCGCTGCGCCGGATTGCTTCGGCCTCAATCTGTGCTTGGGTACCTGTTAACAAAGTGGTGCGCGGTGCATAGTGCGAATCTAATAGGCCAGATACACGGATGTTGGCGGTTGAGGTGGATTTTTGATGCTCAATCGTTTGGCCGAGTACCGCTTCAATGGCGGCCCGTGGTACGCCACCGGGGCGTAGTAGTACGGGTTTGGGGCCAACGAGGCTTACAATGGTCGATTCAACCCCGACATCACAAGCGCCACCATCCAAGATTAAAGACAGTACCTCAGGGCTAAATTCATCGCGTACATGCTGGGCGGTGGTGGGGCTGACGTGGCCAAATTGATTTGCGGATGGCGCAGCAAGCCCGCCACCAAAGCGCTTTAATAGTTCATGCGTAATAGGATGGGCAGGCGCACGCAAGCCAACGGTATCTTGGCCGCCAGTTACGGCATGGGATACTTGGGCTTGTTTCTTAAGAATAAGTGTCAGCGGGCCTGGCCAAAAGGCATCGCATAGCTGCCAAGCGGCTTCGGGAATATCGGTGGCCCAGTCACTGAGTTGTTCTTTGCCTGCAATATGCACAATAACTGGGTGATCGTTGGGGCGGCCTTTGGCGGCAAATATCTTGGCCACGGCTAAAGGCTGAGCAGCATCAGCTGCTAAGCCATAAACGGTTTCTGTAGGGATGCCGACCAGCTCTCCAGCGGACAAAAGGGCGAGGGCTTGATCCAGATCGTGAGTCATTGGCGCTTTCGGGCAAAAGAGCCAATTATACCTTGATGCACTGCCTACGCGAAGGGTGCTGGATTTCTTATAGTGCTGAACTACTATTGTTAGCGCTGAAATTATGATTTTCAGTTATATACTCAGGATGGATAAGTCTTTTACGCGCGATAATATCAACCGTACCCTGCAATAATATAATGCGTGCCCCAGTGGGTAGTTACAGTAAATAAACATCAGAAAGGATGATAAATGCCCTTATTAGATAGTTTTACCGTTGATCACACACGCATGCAGGCGCCTGCCGTGCGCGTTGCAAAAACCATGCTCACCCCAAGTAAAGACACCATTACCGTATTTGATTTGCGTTTTAGTGTGCCTAATCAAGAGATTCTTTCTGAGCGTGGCATCCATACGCTAGAGCATTTATTTGCGGGTTTTATGCGTGATCATTTGAATGGTGATGGGGTAGAGATTATTGATATCTCGCCTATGGGCTGTAGGACTGGTTTTTATATGAGCCTATGCGGTGCGCCAAGTGAGGCACGCGTGGCCAGCGCTTGGAAGCTGGCGATGCAAGACGTCTTAACGGTAAAAGAGCAAAGCCAAATCCCTGAGCTAAACGAGTATCAGTGTGGCACCTTTGTGATGCACTCACTTGAAGAAGCGCAGGGTATTGCGCGCAACGTGATTGAGCGCGGCATTGGTGTGAATCGTAATGATGAATTGGCGCTATCGGATGCGCAGTTGCAAGGGCTTTAATTTGTATTGGGTGGGTAATAAAAATTGCCCACCCAATATTTATTAATGCGATAAATCGCTGCCTGCACTCATTTGCTGATTTTTCATTACAAACAGCAAGGGCATTACACAAAGCATAGCTAGGCCGAATAGTAAAAAAAGGTGCGCAAATGAAAGCATTTGTGCTTGCTTGGCAATCTGTTGGGCCAGCAGCGCTTGGGCTTTGATGGGGGCGAGCGTTTCGGGTGTGCCTATAAGTAATAATCTACTTTTTAATCCGGCCAAGCGCTCAATTGTTTGTGCGCTATTGGCAATCACATGCTCATTAAGCGCCGCCCGTTTTGCATCGCCTAATTGTGCTAATAAGGTGGCAGAAACCGCAATACCTACGCTGCCGCCTAATTGGCGAGTTAAATTATAGAGGCCAGCGGCATTAGGAATTTGCTGTGGCAAAATATTTGCCATCGTTAAAGTATTCAGCGGCATAAAAATCATGCCCAAACCCATGCCGCGAATAATCATTGGCCAAAGAAAATCACTCATGCCTGAATCAGGCGTGAAATGATAATGCAGCCACATCCCATACATAAATAGCATTGCGCCAATAGCAATTAACACGCGGGCGGATAAACCCCTCGCCACCAGCTTGGCTGAAATAGGCATCATCATGCCTGATGCCACCGCAGAAGGTAAAATCATCAGCCCCGTTTGCCATGCGGTATAGCCCATGAGGCTTTGTACATAAACGGGGAAAATAAATACCGTAGAAAAAAGCGATGCACCTAATAAAAACGTCATGACTAGACCTGCAGAAAACTGCAAGTCTTTGCAGATGGCTAAATCGACAATAGGATATTTTATTTCTAATTGGCGAATCACAAAGAAACTTAAAGAGAAAAAACTGACTAGTGCATAACTAATAATCTCTGGAGACGTAAACCACTCCAGTCGCTCCCCACGTTCTAGCATTAGCTGTAATGCGGCAATGCCGGCAGCCATAAGCAGCAAACCAATATAATCAATTTTTTTAATTACTTGCTGATGTTTAGAATCAGGCATGTAAATCAGCGTTAAAAATAGCGCAATGCCGCCTAGTGGCAAATTAATATAAAAAATCCATGGCCAAGAGTATTGATCAGTTAACCAGCCGCCTAAGGTGGGGCCAAGCATGGGGCCGGTCATAATCCCCATGCCAAAAATAGCCATGGCCGTACCCATTTCCTTGCTGGGGAAAGTTTCAAATAGCGTAGATTGCGCCGTAGCAATGAGCCCGCCACCGCCTAATCCTTGCACAATACGCCAAAATACCAGGCCACCGAGGGTAGTGGCATTGCCGCAGGCAAAAGAAGAAAAAATAAACAGTGCAATAGATAAAATAAAGTAATTTCTGCGGCCAAATAATTGTGATAAAAAGCCAGAAATAGGTAAAACAATCACATTGGCAACTACGTAGCCAATCGATACCCAGGTAATCTCATCTAAGGTTGCACCAAGGGTCCCCATCATATGGGGAACGGCAACGTTAACAATACTGGTGTCTAATAGCTCAAGCACGCAGGCGAGCGTCACCGTAATCGCAATAATATAGCGATTAGCATAAATTTTTTCTGGGGTATCCGAGCGGGATAATCCCGGCAAAATATCTTTCATATCGCCCTTGGTTTCATTCTATTCGGTATTAAGGGATACGGCATACCGCCGCATCTCTATCTGTTTTAATCTGTATTTGGGATGTTTTTTATGGCGTATGAATCGTGACATTCACGGATAAACCAGGGCGCAATGGGGAGCCTTTTGGTAATTCATCTAGAATAATTTTAACCGGCACGCGCTGCACTACTTTGGTAAAGTTGCCGGTTGAATTATCAGCGGGTAATAGGGTGAAACGTGCGCCTGTGGCTGGGCTAAAAGAATCCACTTTGCCTTTTAGCTTTAAATCTGGAAAAGCATCTACTTCAATTTCTGCTTCTTGGCCTAGCTTAATTTGTTTTAATTCGGTTTCTTTTAAATTGGCAATGACCCAAATTTTATCTGTTGGCACTAAATACATCAGTGTTTGGCCGGCTTGAATCATTTGACCCGGCTCCACCGCTTTTTTGCTGACTACGCCAGCAGCCGGTGCATAGACTTGGGTGTCTATCAGTTGATTGCGGGCAAATTGTAGGGTGGCTTCTGCGGCCAGTGCCTTGGCCTGCGCAGACTTGAGCCCTGCCGATGAAACGGCAACTTGCTGGCCTGCGGCATTGGCACTCTCTTTGGATGTGCGTAAGGCGGCTTCAAGCGCGGCGATTTTTGCTTCGGCGGCTTTGACTAGGGTGTCTGCGCTTTCTAAGGCAGATTGGCTTAACATTTTTTGCGCAGCTAGCTCTTTGCTGCGGGCCAAGTCTTTGCGTGCTTTGGCTGCATTGGCGCGTGCTTCGGTGATTTGTGCCTCGGCGGTTTGCGATTGCGAGCTGGCAGCGGCGGCATTGGCTTCTGCTGCGGCGATTCGTGCTAGCGCTTCACCTGGCTGTTTGTCATGACCAGCGGCAGAGAGTGCCTGACGATAGTCGGCTTCAGCTTGCGCTACTTTGACTTGATAATCACGTGGATCTAGCTCAATCAGTAAAGATTTTTGTGCCATTTGTTGGTTGTCACTTACGGGTACAGCTTTTACATAGCCGCTAACACGGGCGGCAATGGGCACAATATGGCCTTCTAGCTGGGCGTTATCGCTACTCACATGGTGTTTACCCCACCACCAGCGGTAGCTTAAAAAGCACAGCACAATCAGTAAGATAAGCAGCAGAATATTGCGTGCAGGGGAGGCCGGTTTTGTGCTCATTGTTTTGTCCGCTGTGGGGGTCGTGCTCATGACTGCTCCGAAAGGGCGATGCCGTTGAATATAATATCAAGGTGAAAATCGGATAATTGATTCAAACTGTAAGTAATTGGATCAAGCTTGGCGTAGGTATGTCGCCAGATACTTGTCAGTAAAATAGGGGAAAAGATGGTTCTGGCGAGCATATCTGCATCAATTGGGCGAAATTCACCGCTGTCTATCCCTGCCTGAATCAGGTGAATTAAGAGTTTGCGTGAGCGTTTAACCACAGTTTCAATATAAAAATCGCTTAGCTCAGGAAAATTCCCTGCTTCTGCAATCATCAGTTTTGTGATGCTGCCTTTGCATTCGTTCATTGAGCTAGCCCAGCTGCTCATCGCGGTTTTTAAGCGTTGGGTGGCAGAGGCTTGGCTACTCATGGCGGCTTCTTCAATTCGATCCAAATTAGGTTGGATTGTTTCGAGGATCGCCGCCTTAAACAGTGCTTCCTTGCTAGAAAAATACAAATAAACCGTGCCCTTGGTGACGCCTGCAAAGCGGGCAATGTCATCAAGTTTGGTGGCTGAATAGCCTTTTTGATGAAATAGCAGTAGCGCCGCTTCAATGATTTCAGCGGGTCGGGCTTCTTTGCGTCTTTGGCGGGGGAGTGGCTCAATCTGCATTGATGTATACTTTATTTAATAACTGACTGGTTAGTTATTAAATAGATAGGCAGAAGTAATGTCAAGAACATGGGCGTATCGGGTGGTAAAAAATAAGGGCGGCTCACCTTTGCCAGCAGTGGTTTGCTGGCAAAGGTGAGCCGCCCTTATCAATTAAAATGAGGCCTGTGCCTCGCTTATGTGGCTTTTAGAAGCGTTCTGGCAGTTTTTGCAACAAGATAATGCGCTTGTTTTCTAGGCGGATATAGCCACCAAATACCAGCTCTTTCAGAATACGGGCGATCATTTCACGAGATGAGCCAACTCGATCGGCAATGGCTTGCTGGGTGAGCGGTTCAGAAATCATTTCTTGGCCATCGGCTTCGGTGAGCATGCCTTCAAATAGTGCACGAACACGGCCATAAACATCGAGCAAGGCTAGGTTTTTCATGGTCAGCGATAGGCGGCGTACCATACGGGCCAGATTCATAATCAGCTGATCTTTGGCATTCGGTAAGGCACCCAGTGCTTCACGGAAGTCTTGCTTAGAGAACATCAAGAATGATGAATCGTCTTCAGTTTGGGTAGACCATGAGCGTGGCTCGTCGTCAATCAGCGATACTTCGCCAAATACATCGCCTGCTTCGCCAATCATAAAGACAAATTCCTTGCCTTGATTGTCGCTGGTAAACGAGCGTGTACGGCCTTCTAACAGGATGTACATGGCTTCGCCAGGATCACCCTCACGAAAGAGGAAGGTGCCTTTAGGTAGGTGGCGCTTTACGGCTGCATTTAAAACGATGTCTAAATCTTCATCAGCAAAGTCTTGAAAAATAGCAGTTTGCGATAGAAAGTTTTTAAGTAAATGATGGTCCATGACGATTATATCTCCGTGGCTCAATGCCTATTTTTGGCAAAAGTATTGGGTGTTAAAAATGTTCAGGTAGTTTTTGTAGCAGCACAATTCGGCGGTTTTCAATGCGAATATAGTTGCCAAATACCAGTTCACGCATTAGTTTTGCAATCATCTCTCTGGATGAGCCAACACGATCTGCGATGGCTTGTTGAGAAAGGGCTTCTTCAATATAGCGGTGGCCGTTTGCTTCTATGGCTAAACTTTCCAGTAATAGCCGCATACGGCCATATACATCCTTTAATGCTAACGACTTCACCATCTCTGCTAAGTAACGATTGGTGCGTATCATGTTTCGTAATAAATTTTTGTTGAGTAACGGGTTTTTTTCCAGTAGCTCAAGAAAAGTATTTTTGCTAATGCTGAGTAATTGACAGTCTTCGGCGGCATCAATTGAGAGTGCGCGTGGCTCTTCATCAATAAGGGCCATCTCGCCAAAGCTACTACCTGCTTGTGCTACATAAAAAACAAACTCTTTCCCTGTATCTGCGCTAGAAAAACAACGTAATCGCCCTTCAATGAGTACATACATTGATTCGGCAATATCGCCTTCAGCAAAGAGTAATGCTCCCTTATTGAGGGTGCGGCGATTGGATATTTTTTCAATTGCCGCTAGGATATCGTTGTCTAAGTCCGTAAATAAGGGGACGGAGGCCAATAATTGGCGAAGCGTTAAATGTGGGCTCATTAGTGTTCTGCTTTATCGGCTTCCGCTGGTTTTTCTTCGGAGGCATCATGCTTTTCGGCTTTTTTGGGTGCAGTAGACACGGCCGGAATGGCTTCATCCTCTGGAGGTGAAATAATGTCTATTTTCTTTTGCTGCATATACTCATTCATATCTTTCCAGCCCGCAAAAATATCTGCTTTGGGAACCCTAGTATTGCGGCGATAGCAATCTTCTAGTGCTCGCCCGCTATGGCGGCAGGCAGCACCTATTGCCTTGCCATTTGCCTGCTGTTTATTGACAACTTCCATGACTTTGTCGCAGCCACTGAGTGCAATTAATGCTGCAAAAACAATAAAGGGTTTAATTATTTGGCTTATTTGCATCGTTAGTATGCCAACAGTATTTTCATTAATCTCAGTGTAAGTGAAAAATCAGTAGTCTGTTTAAGCTTATCTTTAGCAAAACAAAGACCGACGGTGAGTCGGCCTTTGTAAGGTGCTAGTTAATAGGCAATTTATAGTTGTTGAATCCCAGCAACCATCCAACGTGGGTCGCCATTGATTGGGCGTACAAAATGCCAAATTTCTTGGAACGATTCAGGCGCTGCATGCAATGATTCGCTGACCTTGCCATAAAAACGCACGCTAGAAATCATTCGCCCTTCTTCTGTGGCGCAATCAATTAACTCGGCATTAAGTTCTGGAAATTCTGCAGGCTCTTCATTGCCGCTGATGTCTTTACTTAACTCATTAAACAGCTCTGGAGAGAGGTATTTACGCATTTCATTGACTTGCTCAGGGGAGTGCAAGGTTTGCATATGCATAAAGCTGCCGCGTGCTTGGCGTAAAAATGCGGCAGTCTCGGTGCCATCAGGCAAGCGAGTGATGGCTGCGGAAACCGGAGCTGCGCTCGCTGCTTGATCGCCCATACGGAATACGCGATCTTGCGCAGGATTGTTGTCCTGTTGTGGCATTGAGCTTGCCATGCCAGCAAAGGCTGGGCTGGCCGCTTCTTTACGCTTACGCATCATGCGCATCACAAAGTATCCACCCGCGCCTAATAGCAGTAGCAAGCCCCAAGGGAAGCCGCCACCTGAAGATTCAGAGGTGCCAGATGCGTGATTAGAGTTCAGTAGGTTACCAAGTAGGTAGCCACCTAAAGCACCAGCAGCAACGCCACCAAGAATTGAGCCCATGCCACTACGTTGTGGTTGTGGGGCTGCAGGTTGTTGCGCAGGTGCCACATTGCGTTGTGGAGGAGGCGCAGCCGGACGTGTGGTTTGACTACGCTGCATGCCGCTAGAGCGGCCACCGCCTACTCGTTTTGCTTCAGCAATGCCGCTAGCAAATAAAGATGCAGTGAGTAGGGTAACCATAAAAGTACGACTAAATTGGCTCATGCCAAGTCCTTCAGTGAAAGATTCATAGCTATTAGTGAGGGTAGAGGCGAACAAGTTCAAGTCTTTTGCAAAAAAAATGCAAAATGACTTGTAAGCAGAGGTGGTGGATGGCGAGTTTTAAAAACATTACCTCTGTACGCTGGCAATGTTTGACGCCATATTTGACTTTAAATACTTGATGTTATGCAGTCGAATTAACAATAATATTTTGATTTTACGAAAACGGCTAAGACAAGCTGCTGCAACGCCCATAGACAAAAGGTAGGCGAGCTGCTTGCTACCCCGTGTTTTATATTGGGTGTAGCAGCAGCGCACCTACGATGTTTATGGTTTTTTCTTAAGGTTCAAGCAGAAGATAAACACAGTAGATGCCGGAGCTCTAGCCGCGGTGGCCACGCTCTATGGTGACGCCAACTCGGCCTACCTCATGCAAGATGCCCAGCTTGGTAACAGAGACCTTAGCCCAAGGCGCGCCAAAGTCTTGAAGAATAAGCTGGGCAATATGCTCGGCTAAAGCTTCAAGCAGTAAAAAATGGCGCTCTTCGAGTACTTTGCGAATGTGTTTAACCACAGCATCGTAATCAATGGTATCGACAAGATTGTCGGATACACAGGCTCTTGCAGAAGGGATGCCAATTTCCAGATCGAGCTCAACAACCTGAGGCGCAACGCGTTCCCAGTCGTACCAGCCAATAAGGGTGCTTGCACGCACGGTGTGTAGATAAATGATGTCCATGATGGGGTGACTTGATTGGGTTTAACCCAGCAGCGGCCATTTAGCTTAAAATCGGAAGCTTACGATTGTAGTGGATTTAGGTATGACACCGTTAATTCTAATTTTAGTCAGTTATCTAATTGGCTCGCTTTCTTTTGCCGTGATTGTCTCTAAAGCCAGTGGTTTGGCCGATCCGCGTAGCTATGGCTCGGGCAATCCAGGCGCCACAAATGTGCTGAGAAGTGGTAATAAAAAGGCCGCCGCACTCACTTTATTGGGCGATGCCTTAAAGGGCTGGCTGGCGATTGCCTTGGCACAGTGGCTGGCAATGCGTCTTGGGCTAGGCCCAGAAGTGGTGGCTTGGGCTGCTATCGCGGTCACTGTTGGGCATATGTGGCCAGTATTTTTTAGCTTTAAAGGCGGTAAGGGCGTGGCCACGGCCGCAGGTATTTTGTTGGCGCTGGATTGGCGGCTTGGCTTAGTGACTTTGCTGGTTTGGCTGGTGGTAGCTAAAGGGCTGAAAATTTCTTCTTTAGCCGCACTATTGGCTGCTTTATTGGCGCCGGTTTTGGCGTGGATTTGGCTGGTATCAATGGCACAGTTCGCGGCTGTTGTTGTGATTTCAATTTTGCTGATTTGGCGTCATCAAAAAAATATCAGAGATCTTTTAACCGGCAAGGAAGGACAGATTGGTGAGCAAGTCGGTAAAGAGTAGTGTGTCTTTAGTTCGGGTTGCTCGCCTTAGTAAAGTTTGCTTGTGTTGCCTTGGGCTGAGGCTAAGCTCGTTTTTTAGTATTTATCTAGGCACTTTAGGTGGCTTTGTTCGATAGATTAAATTGCTCTACTCAGGAAGAAAAATATTGATCGCTGCCAGTGGCTAATAGTTTAGCCCCCTTGGCAGAGTTTTCTGAGCATCTGCAAAAGCTTGTTAAGATTGAGTAGGCAAGGCTGGCATTACAGGATGGGATGGTTCGTGTGCGAGCAGTGCAAAAGCCGTAAACATGAAAAAGGGCAGCGCTGCGGCTGCCCTTTTTTCCTGAGATGGCCACGTTGGTGGCTCAGGAGTACTTGTTATTGGCACGAACAATTTGCGCTTTTTCGCGCACCCATTCGCGGTCTTTCTCTGTGTTGCGTTTATCGTGCTGCTTTTTACCCTTGGCTAAACCAATATCAAGCTTAATAAAGCCATTCTTAAAATGCATATTAAGCGCGGCCACGGTGTACCCTGCGCGCTCAACTTTAATCGATAGTTTTTCGATTTCACGTTGATTAAGTAATAATTTACGTAAGCGTGTTGGCTCAGCTAAAACGTGGCTCGATGCACTAGTGAGCGGGGAGATATGCGCCCCCATTAGCCAAAAATCGCCACGTAGATACACCACATAGGATTCTTTGAGTTGTACGCGCCCAGCACGAATCGCTTTAACTTCCCAGCCTTCTAGCATAAGGCCTGCTTCAAAACGTTCTTCAATAAAGAAGTCGTGAAAGGCCTTTTTATTATCGACGATCGACATCGTAATGAGTCCGGTTTTGTTTCACTAAAGTTTGATTCTAACACTTAACACAGGAACACACTGATGCGGAAAATTCGCGTTATTTACACAGGTGGCACAATTGGTATGCTGCCAAGCGAAGAAGGCTATGCGCCAGCGCCTAATTACTTACAGAATCAACTGCAAAAACACTATCCTGGTTTATCAGTGTTGGAGTACACCCCTTTGCTAGATTCTAGCGAAATGACCCCCGCGTTATGGAATCGCATCGCTGCCGATATTGCTGCAGATTATGAGGATTACGATGGCTTTGTGCTGCTGCATGGCACAGATACTATGGCGTATACCGCTGCAGCGCTGTCTTATATGCTAGAAAACCTAGGCAAACCGGTAGTGGTGACGGGCTCGCAGATTCCTTGGTGTGAGCCAGGTACAGATGCACTAGAGCATGTCGCTGCGGCCTTGGCCTTGGCGGCTATGCCTGATTTTTGCGAGGTGGCCGTGGTCTTTGCTGGTTTGTGCCTGCGCGGTAATCGAGTCAGAAAGATTGATTGTGATGGCATGGCTGCATTTGCATCCCCCAATTACCCTGTACTGGGGGAGTGGTCAGAAGGGCGCTGGCAAATGTTAGGTGTGGCAGCGAGTTTGCCACCAGCACTTGGGGTGTTTCGCTTGCAATGCGTTGCCGATAAGGCAAAAGTGGTTGCCGCCAAACTTGCCCCAGGTTTTAGTGCAGAATGGCTGGCAGCCTCTTTGCAAGGCTTGGATGGTGTGGTGCTAGAAACCTTTGGTGCGGGTAATGCGGGCAGCCAGCCCGCTTTAATGGCGGCTTTATTTGCTTTGGCGGAAAAAAGCTTGGTGGTAAATTGCACGCCTTGTTTAATGGGGCGGGTAAAAATGGGGCGCTATGCCGTGAGCGGTAGTTTGGCCGCGATGGGGGTGTTAGATGGCGCAGATATGACGCCTGAGGCCGCCTTAGCTAAGCTGTATTACGTGCAAGCCAAGCATTTGGATCGGGCTGAGCAGGTCGCGTTATTTTTGTTGCCGATCATGGGCGATCGCACAGAATAACTTTTTAGCGCACTTGGCTTGGTGTTTTAGTTTTACTGTGCTATAGTGCGCCCCAATGTTCGACGGCGGGTCTCCTCGCATAGCTAAAAAGTGAACTTGGTCAGGTCCGGAAGGAAGCAGCCACAGCTTTTGATGCTAGTGCCGAGGGTTAGGCTCGCCACCTCCCCTTTTTAGTGATGTATTCTTATTTCACTATCGTGTTATCTCGATTTATCCCCTCATTATTAAATATTAAAAAATAATATTAAACAGCTTTATTTTGTGTGGATTTTTTAATCTGCGGTGCTTATGCGGCGATTGATCCATATCAATACGCTAAATGCCCGTTTGCGCCAGAATGGCTTTCACGCGAGCTGATGCTTCGTGTATCTCCAGTGGTAATTTTGCGCCGCGCACTGTCGCGGCGCTTTTTTTGTCTGCATTTACTTGTTTTCGTAAAAATGGGTCAGCATAATGCGGCATCTATATTGCGACGATACTGATGAAAGCCCTTTTTGATCTCTTCTCCGTTATCCTGTTTTTTGTTACCTACTCAATTACTAAGAGCATTTACGCTGCTACTGGGGTTGCTATTGCAACGACGACAGCACAGGTGGCTTGGTCTTGGTTTAAGCATCGCCATGTTGATGCAATGCTATGGCTAAGCTTTGGTTTGATTACCGTTTTGGGTGGGGCAACGCTGTTATTGCATAACAAAATGTTTATTCTGTGGAAACCCACTGTCTTGTATTGGGTCTTTGCCGTTATTTTGTTTGGCTCCCGCTATATTCGCGGAAAAAACCTGATGCAAAACCTCATGGGCCAGCAAATGACGCTCCCTGCCAAGCTTTGGGATCGGGTTAATTTGGCATGGGTCTTGTTTTTTGTGAGTATGGGCATACTTAATCTCTTTGTTGCCTTTAATTTCCCTGAAGATTTGTGGGTGAAATTTAAAATGTTTGGTACATTGGCGCTGACACTGGTATTTGTACTACTGCAAGCCTTTGTGCTTTCACGGTATCTTACCGATGATGCAGCAACAAAAAAGGAAGAGTCCTAATGCTTTACGCCATGATTGCTGAAATGCATCCAGATGTGGCTGTAGCGCGCTCGCTAAGCCGTCCGGCGCATTTGGCTAGGTTAGAAGAGCTGAAAGCGGCAGGTCGCTTAGTGTTGGCGGGGCCTTTTCCTGCTATTGATGCCGTTGACCCTGGCCCTGCTGGTTTTACAGGTAGCTTGATTGTGGCTGAGTTTGATACACAGCTAGCTGCGCAGGCGTGGGCTGACAATGATCCTTATGTAAAAGCAGGGGTTTATGCAAATATCATTGCAAAGCCCTTTCTTCATGTTTTACCCTAGCCAAATGATTAGCGAAGAAATACACTTACGCCTTGCTGTATTGAAGCCGGAATACGTTGATGTTTACGATGATAGTGCCGCACATGCGGGCCACGCAGGAAGCGTGGCTGGCGGTGGCCATTTTGATTTAACCATCGTTTCTTCAGCGTTTGCAGGTAAAAATACTTTGGCGCGTCATCGAATGGTGATGGCTTTATTTGCAGATTTAATCCCACATCCAATCCATGCGCTCAGTATTAAAAAAACACTGACGCCGGACGAGTTGTAAAATCTATCGAAGCTTTACTGACTTGAGAACAAAGGACTGAACACATGCGTCAACCGAATCGTATTGCTCTTGCTTTAACTGCTTGCTTTTTGTCAGCTTCATTTGCAGCAACTGCTGCCAATGTAGCGACCGTTAACGGCGTTGCTATTCCTGATAGCAAGGTTGATTTCTTCCTAAAGCAAGTGGCAGAACGTGGTCAAAAAGATAGCCCAGAACTGCGTGCACGTATCAAGGAAGAATTGATCCGCAACGAAGTATTGTTCCAAGAAGCACAAAAGAAAGGCGTGGAAAAAAGCCCAGAAATACAGCAACGTCTTGATATGGCAAAGCAACAAATTCTGGTTGGCGCTTATGTGAATGATTACGCAAAAGCAAACCCAGTAAGCGATGCAGAACTTAAGAAAGAATACGATAAAATCAAAGTGAATTTCAGCGGCAAGGAATACAAAGCACGCCATATTCTGGTTAAAACCGAAGAAGAAGCGAAGGCTGTTCTGGCTGACCTGAAAAAAGGTAAGAAGTTTGAAGATCTTGCTAAGGCAAAATCTGCAGACAAGGGTAGCGCTGTAAATGGTGGCGATTTGGGCTGGTCTACACCAGCTAACTACGTGAAAGAATTTGGCGAAGCGCTGGCTAAATTGCCTAAGGGTAAGATTTCTGATCCAGTGAAGACTCAATTCGGCTACCACATCATTAAATTAGATGATCAACGTGAAGCTAAGGGCCCTTCATTTGAAGAAGTTAAACCAGAATTGACACGTGAGCTGCAAGGTCAACGTGTGCAAAAAATGGTTGAAGAATTACGCGCTAAAGCAAAAGTTGAGTAATCAATTTAGCGAGTGCTTATCGATTTTGTTATAAATCGATAGCCCATAAAGAAGCCCCGCTCATTGATTTGGCGGGGCTTTTTTATGGCGGAATTAATTCAATTACGCAGGGATTTTATCTTTAAATACGATGGTTTTTACCGCGGGAGCCGTAATCAACAGGGCGAGTCCGCCGCAGGATGTTTCACGGTATTTGGCATCCATGTCTTTGCCTGTGGCGTACATAGCGGCAATAACTTTATCTAAAGACACCTTGGGCGTGCTGCTGCGGTGCATGGCCATTCTGGCGGCATTGATGGCTTTAACTGCGCCGATCGCATTGCGCTCAATGCAAGGAATTTGTACTTGGCCGCCTACAGGGTCACAAGTCAGGCCTAGATTGTGCTCCATCGCAATTTCTGCCGCCATGCATACCTGTGTAGGGCTGCCCCCCATTAGCTCTGCTAGCCCAGCTGCAGCCATAGAGCATGCCACGCCTACCTCACCTTGGCAGCCCACTTCAGCGCCTGATATAGAGGCGTTAAGCTTATACAGGCAACCAATCGCACCAGATGCCAAGAAAAAGCGCAGTGCGCTGTCTTCATTAAGGGGCTGAATAAAGTGATTGTAGTAAGACATGACGGCCGGAACGATGCCACAAGCGCCGTTGGTAGGCGCAGTAATCACTCGCCCACCTGCGGCGTTTTCTTCTGACATCGCCATGGCATACATATTGACCCAATCCATCACATTGAGCGGATCTTTTGCAATATCCAGTGAGCTAGTCAATAAATGATGCAGGGCAGGGGCACGGCGTGGGATGCGCATGGGGCCGGGTAGGTTGCCTTCGGTTTTCATACCGCGCTCGATACTGCTTTGCATGACCTTCCAGACTTTAGCGAAATGGCTATGAATATCTTGTTGGTCGTGGAATGCTTTTTCGTTTTCGAGCACGAGGGCTGAAATGGATAAGCCACTTTCTTCGCACATTCCTAGCAAATCATCGGCACTTAAAAAGTGATAAGGCACGGGCTGATCATTGCAACTACCTACATTAAAGTGTTCTTCATCGACGATAAAACCGCCACCAATCGAGTAATAGGTTTTGCTGAGGCAGCATGTTTCGCCGATAAAAGCACGTATGGTCATGCCGTTTTCGTGCAAGGCTAAATTACTATTCTGAAATTCAAGTTTAAAGGCAACACGCTGTTGGGTGCGGCCTAAGCAGATCGTGCCACTTTGCTCAACGTCCTGCACGATGCCCGCTACGCTATCTAAATCGACGGTTTCAGGCAGGTTGCCAGATAAGCCCAGAATAATAGCTTGATCCGTACAGTGGCCCTTGCCTGTTAAAGATAGCGAGCCATAGCAATCAACGATGACTTTGTTAACCGCACTAAATTGGCCTGTTTCTTTTAGTGTGGCTAAAAATTGATGACCCGCTTTCATCGGGCCAATGGTGTGTGAGCTGGATGGGCCAATGCCAATTTTGTAAATTTCTAGGGTGCTAAACATGACAGATTCCTTGTAAAAACAGCCTGCCTATAGAAAGCAGGCTGTGTGTTACATATGGTTTTGTTTTAAGCAAAGAGGCTGTAGAAGATGGCTGAGATAGCAATCAGGCCGATCAAAACAACAAAGGCATTGCTTGCTACGCCAGAGTACTTACGCATGGCAGGCACTCTATGAATGGCGTACATCGGCATCAGGAACAGCAGTACGGCGATGACTGGGCCACCCAGTGTTTCAATCATTCCCAGAATATTTGGGTTGATGGTGGCAACAAGCCAAGTCGTGATCAGCATAAAGATTGAGCTGTAACGTTCTAACTTAGTATTAGAAATACTTTTACCACGTTGACGTAATTCTTTATGTACCAAGCCATGCAGACCTTCTTTTGCACCAAGGTAATGGCCTAAATAAGACTTAGTAATGGCAATAAAGGCAATGATAGGGGCCATCCAAGCAATAACAGGATTATCAAAGTGGTTAGCAAGGTAAGAAAGAATCGAAATATTTTGGGTTTTGGCAGCGATTAAATCGGCAGGTGCCAAGCTAAATACACAGCTAAATACAAAGAACATCACCGATAGCACCATCATAATGTGGCTACGCAGTAAGATCTTTGATGCCATTTGATCTTCTTTGCCTGGGTGTAGTTTCTTTTGGCCTACCGCAAAGGAAGAAATAATGGGTGAGTGATTAAACGAAAACACCATTACCGGAATAGCAAGCCATAGCGTTTTATAGAAACCGGCGCTGCTAATTGCATCCGTAAAACTGCCTGCATGATCAATCACTGAGCTATTCCAGTTAGGAATCAGATACATAGCCAAGATCATCAGTGCAAATACAAAGGGATAAACTAATACACTCATGGCTTTAACAATAAAGTCACCACCCAAGCGCACGATAGACATTAATCCCAAAATTAAACACAGCGCAAAAATGCCGCGTGTGACTAGATCGGTCCCCACCGCGATATGCATTTGATGGGTAAGGAAAGACAGCACCGTATTGGTAATGGCAACGCTATAAACCAGTAAAATAGGGTAAATAGCAAAGAAATAAAGCAAGGTAATCAGCTTGCCTGCGCCTTTACCAAAGTGCTCTTCTACCACTTCAGTAATATCGCCTTCTTTTGTAGAGCCAGAAAGCACAAAACGGCTTAAGCCGCGGTGGGCAAAAAAGGTCATGGGAAGCGCTAAAAACGCCATGATGATCAAGGGCCACAGGCCACCAATCCCCGCATTAATTGGTAAAAATAAAGTACCCGCCCCTACGGCAGTGCCATAGAGGCCAAGCATCCAGACCGTGTCTTGCTTGGTCCAGCTGGAGGCGCTGCCCTTTGGTAGCGCTAGATCGTTGAGTGTTGTGTCGGACATGATGTTTTCTCTAGGTAAAAAATAATTGTTTTAAATTCGGTGGCTGGTGTGTGTAGTGCTTGATTTTTTATTAGTTGGTATTGTTTTTTAAATAGCGATAGAGCGTGGGCTCTGAAATGGCGAGTAAAGAAGCTGTTTTTGCAATAAATCCTTTCACCAGAAATACCCCGTTTTGCTCTAGTGTTTGCACGATGGTTTTTTTGTCGGTGCTGCTTAAGCGTTTGGCTTCGATGGGGTAGCTCGCTAGCGCTTGATTAATAATGTCGTCGCCTAATTGTTCTACTGAGTGACTGAGTAATTCTTCGCTTGGGCTGTTTTCCTCGTGTTGAAAATAATTACGCAGTAAATCGGCAGCGTGCTGTAGGTGATGGTCGTTGCGATTGATGCAGAGCATGGCAAGGGGCTGGCCCGCTGCATCTTGTAACAGCATGCTGGAGCTGCGCATGCGGTGGCCGTCATGGGTTTTGCCTGGGTAATTAGTGCGAAATGGCGCTTGGGCACTGCTCTGGCATTCATGCAGTAAGCGCAGGGCAAAATCAGTGGCTGGAGCACCAATTTGTCGGCCAGAAATTGGGTTTTTAATGATGCAGAGGGAGCGTTCAAGCTCGGTCATATCGTGCACCGCGATCTCTACGGATTCCCCCATCACTTGTGAGAGAAACTCGGAAAGGGTGTTGAGGTCTATCGAGATATGCATGATAAAAATTTCTTGTCTTGATAAGTTGATGCGAATTCTACCCTCAGTATTTTGTTTAGTATGTTGGATTAAGTACGTTTGTTGATAGTCATCAATAAATATTTTTTCACAAAAATAAAAAATTATTAATATAAAATTCCAAATAATTAGCTAATTTGCATATTTTATTAAAAATGCTGAGTGTTTAGCGCATTTTTATAAATTTTGGCACATAAAGCTAATGTCATATAATTTACTTTTTTGTTGTATGTTTAGCAAAAAATGCGAAAAGCAACACCCACCCTTAAAAAAGGGGGGGCTTTGTATGAAGTCTTATGGCATAAGGCTTGGGGAAGTATTGGGTGGGGCGGAAGGACGCTAAGATTATGCTAGGCGTTAAGGCGAAGTTTGTACCAGAGCAGGCCAAGTAGTTCGTGTAAGGCAAAGCTGCTATTGATGAGCGCGTTTGATTTTGGCAATAAGGATAAGATGGAAAAAGGCTCTTGATTGGCATAATCAGTCGGCGCTATTTCCACGTTTAATCCCACCGATTCAAACGCAATTTTTGCGCGTGGCATATGTACAGCTTGGGTAACCAGCAATATTTTTGCACCCTTGGGTAGCAGCTGGGCGGTAAATTGGGCATTTTCTTGGGTATCAACGGATTCGTTTTCAATCCAGCGCACGGGGATATTGAACTCATTGACTAGTATTTTTGCCATGAGCTCGGCTTCGCTGATGCCACCAAGTGGTTTACCGCCACTCACTAAGACCGGCAACTGGCTTTGTTTTGCAAGTTGGGCGGTGTAGCGCAGCCGAGTAAGTGTGGCGTTGTTGATGGTTTCGCCTTCAATTTGATCATAAGCTGCAAAACGCTTGCCGCCACCTAGGCAAACAAGGGCAACAATGTCTTTTGGAATCGATGTGAGCGCTGGCGGCTCGATGAGGCGAAGTAATGCATTGGCAACGATAGGTGTTGATAAGAGGGTGAGTGTAATCAAGCTACTGGTGATGATGCCCCTCCCCAGTCTGGGCTTGCGGGAGAGTAGCGCAAGCCCAATCGCGATAAGTAGTAAAAAAAGCCCTGGTGGAAGTAACCATGCGGCAATCGTATTTTTGGCGAGAACGGCGAGGTGCATAATGCTCTAGTGCTGTGAGGGTGGGGGATTATATCGCTGATGCCTTACGGTAGTATTGTAGGCGCTGATAAAGTTGACTCCATGTTCCGGGCAAGGTAAGCCAGTATGCGGATAAAAAAGGCTACCTACTCCGGAAAGGGTGAGCCAGTGCGCTGGCTAAAATAGCCCCGCACTTTAGTCGGGTCTTTGAGCCCACGAAAGTATTATTTAACTGATGTTACGCAGTAAAAACCTAAATCTTGAACCACAGAGAGCACGGCGTTTCACAGAAAAAAAAGGGATTAAATTTAGCTGTTTTGTGGGTTTTTTAGGCGCTTCCAAACCCAGTCTCCTGAGTTTTTATCGCTATTCGTGGCGCAGGGCTTAAAGCTTCCCTTAAATCACGCATCCAATCCAGCGGGGTGGGGGGCATGTGCGCTAACTAATAAATGTGCGCTAACTAATAAAGTTACATAGAGCCTGAACTGTGCATGAAATGGCACTAAACCTTGAAGCACAGAGGAAAAGGAGAGTACAGAGGACACAGAGGAAGGCAAAAAACAGGGCTTTATTTCCTCTGTGGGTCTCTGTGTTCTCTGTGGTTTAAGATTTAACCCTCTGATTCATATCATGATTTTTTTGGTTGGCGCGTATGGGATTGCGCCCCAATCCTATCAACTTAAGCAATATGCCATTCGTAGGGCGGGTGCAACCTTTGATCGATGCTAAAAAACACGGGTTGCACCCGCCCTACGATATTTATAATGAGATTGAGCAAGAGGCATAATCAGGTAAGTTGAAGTGTCTTTCCCAAAGGAAAGCCGTACACTTTATGAAGCAGGTATTACTCACCAGCAAAGAGGTCTTTTTTTAATTGCAAATAGAAAGCTATTTAGCCGCCTGAATATCGGTGACAACTAACTTGCCATTCTCACTAACCGCTTTAAATTTCACCTTATCACCCGCTTGCAAAGGCTCCAGCTGAGTCAGGTTTTTGGCAGTAAAAACCATTGTCATACTGGGCATATCTAGATTTTTAAGTTCACCGTGTTTTAACGTGATTTTTCCGGAAGATTTGTCGATTTTCTTGATTTCGCCATCACTAAGCTCATCGCTATTAGCAAAAGAGGTATTTAAGGCAAAAGCCATTGCCAGTACGGCGATTAATCGTGTGCTTTTCATGATCTACACTCCAGTCTTGAGTCTTTTATTTAGCAGCCGTTTTTACAGTAACAAAGCCCTTCATCCCTGCCTCATAATGGCCTGGACTCAGGCAAGAAAAGTTGATTTTGCCAAGCTGAGTAAATTGCCAAATCACTTCACCACTTTTACCCGCTGCTAAAGACAGCATATTCGGTTCGTCATGCTCCATTTCTGGATGCTTTTTCATCTCTAAGAGATGCTCTTTGATTTCTTTCTCAGAATTAAGAATAAATTCATGCTTCACTTTTCCCGTGTTTTTTACGGCAAAACGGACTGTTTCCCCCTGTTTAACTTCAATATTTTCTGGGCTAAAACGCATGGTATCGGCCATTTCAACGGTGATCGTGCGCGTGACTTTACTGGCAACACCGGGCTTGCCAATATTGTCACCGTGACCACCGGCATGATCGCCACTGGCCAAGGTCAAAGAAGAAAGAAACAGGGTCGTGATTGCGAGTAAAGGAATGGTTTTCATGGTATCTCCAGAGGCTATTTATCATTAATGGCCGGATTGGCCTTTCGGTTTACGGACTTGCACTTCTACTGCGGTTTTCTGTTTACGAGGCATACTGGCATCCCCCTCGGCTTTAAAGCGGGCGGGCTCGGCGAGCGGGCCTTGGTATTCATAAGCCACCGTACCTGCAGGATGTTTGTACCAGCCAGGATTTTTGTAATCCCCCGCTTTTTGATCACGCCTGACTTTCAGCATGCTAAACATGCCGCCCATTTCGACCGAGCCAAATGGGCCTTCGCCGGTCATCATTGGTACGGTGTTATCGGGAATCGGCATTTCCATTTCTGCCATATCGGCCATTCCGCGCTCGCCCATCACCATATAGTCAGGGATTAGTTCGGTGATTTTTTTGGCGAGTCCACGATGCTCTACGCCAATCATGGTTGGCAAATCGTGGCCCATGGCATTCATGGTGTGGTGGCTCTTATGGCAATGAAAGGCCCAATCGCCTTCTTCGTCGGCTAAAAACTCAATCTGGCGCATTTGCCCTACCGCCACATCGGTGGTGACTTCCGGCCAGCGCGTGCTTTTAGGCGTGGGGCCACCATCGGTGCCGGTGACCATAAACTCGTGCCCATGCAGATGGATGGGGTGATTGGTCATGGTTAAGTTGCCAATGCGGATACGCACCTTATCGTTTAAGCGCACATTTAAAGAATCAATACCAGGGAAAATACGGCTATTCCAAGACCACAAATTAAAATCATTCATGGTCATGATTTTGGGCGTGTAGCTGCCCGGATCGATATCGTAGGCGTTGAGTAAAAATACGAAGTCCCGATCGACTTCTGCAATGAGGGGATGCTTTGTTTTAGGGTGGGTAATCCAAAACCCCATCATGCCCATCGCCATTTGTGTCATTTCATCGGCATGGGGGTGATACATAAACGTGCCAGGCCGCCGCGCCACAAATTCATAAACAAAGGTTTTGCCTGGCCCAATTGCTTTCTGATTCAAACCTGAAACGCCGTCCATGCCATTAGGCAGACGCTGGCCATGCCAATGCACGCTGGTGTGCTCAGGGAGTTTATTGCTTACAAAGATACGCACCCGATCGCCTTCGACTACTTCAATAGTTGGGCCGGGCGATTGGCCGTTGTATCCCCATAAATGCGCCTTAAAGCCAGGGGCCATTTCCCTGACGACGGGCTCTGCCACGAGGTGAAACTCTTTCACACCCTGATTCATACGCCAAGGCAGGGTCCAGCCATTTAAAGTCACTACCGGGTTATAAGGGCGGCCGTTTTCTGGAACTAAGGGCGGCATGGTGTCGGGCAGGGTTTGGCTAACTGGCTCAGGCAAGGCTGCCATAGCCACTTTGCTCACACTGGCGGCAATCACTGCACCGGCCATACCGGCCGTTCTTAAAAAATCTCGTCTTGAATTCATCACTGCTGCCTTTTTAATGAATGAGCTTAATGCCCTGCATCTGCACTGGCACTTCCCGCTGTCACTGAGCTGATCATTGATGCACTGGGTTTGCCCATCAGTTCGGCTTGCAAGGCCGCGTCACTAAGCCAGAACTGCTGCTCTGCCGCGATGGCTGAAATAACACTGCTAATTTGCTCACGAGAATCTGCTAATAACTCAAAGACACTGATCAGCATGCCGTTGTAACGCAGGGTATTTTCTTCCGCGATGACTTTTCGTAAAGGCAGCACTTCATCCCGGTAGTGACGGCTCATATCGTAGGCCGTTCGATAGGCGGAATAACTGCTGCGTAAATTTGAACCCGCTGCCCGCACCGTGGCCTCCAAGCGATTGGCCGCCACTAATGTTTGGGCATTCATGGCATCGCGTTGGCCACCGCCCCAGTCAAATAGCGGTAAACGCAGCGCAATTTCATATCCCTTGCGATTCTTTTTTGTCCCTTCTGCATTGACGGTGTCATGGCGTACGCCTAACTCGATATCAATTAAGCTGGTCAGTCCATTCAGCCCCTGCGCCTTTGCTGAAGCATCAAATGTGGCCTTGGCTAGTTTGATATCTAGCCGTTCTTTGCTGGCCAGCTGACTAATTTCTTCTGTACTACGGGGGCTCTTAGGAAGATCAGGCAATTTATTGGGCAACTGGAGTTGAGCGGCTTGGGCATCATTTAAACCCAGCACCCGAACTAACTCTTCACGGCTAGCAAGGGCTAGATGTTGTGCTGCAGCCCATTGCGTAGCAGATTCAGCATAAAAAATTTGCTGTTTTGCATGGGCTAAACGGCTGTAATTGCCTACGGCTAGTAATCGCCGAGCGAGTTCGGCACTGGCTTCTGCGGTATTAAAAACTTGTTTGGCGTATACCAAACCCTGCTGCGCGGCAACCGCCTTTACCCACACTTGACGTATCTGAGTGACTTGCTCAATCGTATCTAAGCTCAGTTGCAGCTGAGCCTGCCCGATACGCCGCTGCGCTATATCGTAGCGCTGAGGCAAGGTGAGCAAATCCAGCAGGCCAAAAGACAGTAAACGACCCAGTTCAAGCTCACTCCCTAGAGTGACCCGCTCAAAAGTGAAGAGTGGATTAGTAATACGCCCAGATTGCGCCGCGCTTGCCGCATCGGCCCAGCTTTGCGCCAACATGGCCTGCACATTGGGGCTATTGAGCAAGGCCAAATGAACAGCACTATTTTGGTCTAATGGCTTTTGCAATAAATCAGCCGCCTCTTTATCCATCTCCGCGCGCTGCGCGCTTGTCGTCGCGAGGGCCAGCTTGCCTTGGGTAAAAGAGACGGCCGTTTGATTACTTTGTGCGAGCGATCGCTCAAAATCGACACTGGCACACCCTGTTAATCCCAGAGCAGACAAGCTCAGAACTACAAGCCTCGTTCTCGACCCATGGAATAGTTTATTCATGAGCCGCTCCATGACTTGCATCGGGCTGAGTCTGAGGTGCAGAAGCTTGCCTTGCCTCTTTGGCATACACGCGCCAGCCACCTATTTTGGCGACCGTATCATTGGCTTCACGCCAAGGAATAAGCACCTGTTCTCGATATGGCTGATATTGAACCAGCACTGAGTGGTATTCCAAGCGTGTAATAGGCGCTGGGGCGCTGGTTTCATCCGATTGGGCAGCAGCCGTCGTCAAAAGCAAACTGATGAAAAACAGGGATATGCATGGTTTCATGGCTGCCTCGACCCAATGGTTGGTTAAACTGACTAAGTCAGCAGTATAGACACGACATACCCATTGCAAAGATGACCCAAACATTACAAATTTGTCATAAACCAAAGCAAGAGAAGATTCAGGATAGAATTTAAGCAACAAAGGGGAATAGAAATGCGCATCTTAATTATTGAAGATGAGAGCAAAACAGCCGCTTATTTAAAGCAGGGCTTAAGTGAGAGCGGCTATGCCATTGATATCGCCAGCAATGGCATTGATGGCTTACATAAAGCGCTAGAAGAAGAGTTTGATTTAATTATTTTGGATGTGATGCTGCCTCTACTCGATGGTTGGGGTGTGCTCGATGGCCTGCGCCGCAGCAAGCAAACTCCAGTCCTCATGCTCACTGCACGTAGCCGGGTTGATGATCGGGTGCGCGGGCTAGAGTCGGGCGCAGATGATTATTTGCCTAAGCCCTTTGCCTTTCCTGAACTGCTAGCTCGTATTAAAGTGCTGCTTAAAAGAAACAATAAAGTGAGCCCCGTCGAGACTTTGCAACTGGCAGGGCTAGAGTTAGATCCTGTTAAACATAAAGCCTACCGTAATCAACAACAGATCGACCTGACCGCCCGTGAATTTGCCCTGCTGCATTTGCTGATGCGCCGCCATGGCGAAGTGCTGACACGCACTCTGATTGCCTCTAATGTATGGGATGTTAATTTTGATACTGACACTAATATTGTGGATGTAGCGATTCGCCGTCTAAGAGGCAAAGTAGATGATGGCTTTAGCCCTAAGCTCATTCATACCGTGCGTGGTGTGGGCTATGTTTTTGAAGCAAGGGACGAGGAATGATGGCCGCGTTTAGTGAGCTTTCTCAGGCTAGGTATCAAGCATGAAAGTGCCAAAATCTTTAGCTTGGCGGGTAGGCGGCATGGTGGGAGTATTTTGTGCTGTCTTGGTTCTTTTAATTGCCATTGGAACAGATCACTTATTGCGTTTAGCTTTAGATAAACGGGCCAAAACTGAACTGATCGGCAAAATGGAAGTTTTGCAGCAGGTGCTTAACGCTAATACCAGTGCTGATGAATCCAAGCTCTCCGCACAATTAGTCGGCCATCCTTATTTACACTGGGCCCTCGTTTCAGATTCGACAGTTTTAAAAAGTTCGGACCCTTTTGCCAGAGAGCAAGCCCTTGCCCAAGCCCGCCCCCAATCTAAATGGATTGCTGGTGTGTTCGCTAGAAAAAACAACCTAGGTGATCCTATCTTACTAGGCATTCAAGCACACCCTACACAAGCACAATGGCTGCTGGTTTTTTTAGAAAGGGAAAGTGATCAAAAACTGCTGCTTCTATTTCGCCAATCTCAGGCTTTAGCGCTACCATTTGCCGTGTTGTTTATTGCGCTAGGCTCATGGCTGGTTGCTAAGCGCGCTTTGCAGCCCTTGCAAACCTTTAATGCTTTGGTGAGCTCTGTGACCGCAGCATCATTACATGCCCGATTAGGTATTGAAGCGGTACCAACCGAGTTACAAGAACTAGCAATCAGCTTTAATGGCATGTTGCAGCGCTTAGAGAATAGCGTTGAACGGCTATCACAATTCTCTGCCGATCTAGCGCATGAAATGCGTACGCCATTGAGTAATGTATTGGGCGACATTCAGGTGAATCTGAGTAAAACCCGTGAGGTGGCGGATTATCAGCGCGTATTGGCCTCGGCCGAAGAAGAGCTACTACGGCTAAATCGTTTAATCAATGATCTCTTATTTCTAGCCAATGCGGAACAAGCCGAACAGGCTTTGAATCTAGAAGAAATCGAGCTGAAGCCACTGATTGAAATGCTGTTTGATTTCTTTGATGCGCTTGCCGAAAGCAAAAACATCCAATTGCTCGTAAGTGGTAGCGGTCAAATATTAGCTGACAAATCCATGCTGCAACGCGCCCTGACCAATTTACTCTCTAATGCTATTCGGCATGCCGATCTTGCCAGCGCTATTACAGTAGCAATAGGGCAAGATCCGCAAATGCTAAATATTGCGATCACTAATAAAGGAGAGATAATTCATCCTGAGCATCATGCACACTTATTTGAGCGTTTCTACCGAGTAGACCCCGCCCGTAGCCGCAACGATGGTGGCTCAGGCTTGGGCCTCGCCATTATTTCCTCAATTATGAAACTACATCATGGCGATGTTGATGTAAGTTGCAGTTCAAACACCACGACGTTTCGACTTCGCTTTAAAAATACATCAAGATAAAAATAGGCAATATGAATGGGGCAAGTAGATAAGGCGACCAAAGCCGCCTTATCTACTTAGCAAATTGCTTTTATCGCAATCACGGTTATGGACATGCTTGTTCCTTCTATCTGCAGCTCAAAAGTGACTTGCTGACCGATATCTGCTTATAGAAAGTGATTTATGTATGAATAAATCCTTTTTACATAGATGTGGTACTTAAAAGGCTTGAGCCACGGCGGCGCATCAAGTAATACGCCGCAGGAATCACAAACATGGAGAGCAACGGCGCGGTGAGCATGCCGCCGACCATGGGGGCGGCGATTCGGCTCATGACTTCTGAGCCTGCGCCACTGCCCCACAAAATTGGCAATAGCCCTGCCAAGATAACTGAAACGGTCATGGCCTTGGGCCTCACTCTAAGCACCGCGCCTTCGCGGATTGCATCCAAGATCACGGCTAGCTCTAGTGGGCCATCTCCTACTTGTCGTTTCTCTAATGCCTGTTTGAGATACAGCAGCATGATTACGCCAAACTCTGCCGATACCCCTGCCAGCGCAATAAAGCCGACGCCGGTGGTGATGGATAGGTGATAGCCCAGCATATACAAAAACCACATGCCGCCCACCAATGAGAATGGCAGCGTGGCCATAATCAGCAGCGCTTCATCGATGCGCCTAAAGGTGAGATACAGCAACACAAAAATAATCATCAGCGTGGCTGGAATCACCAGCTTGAGCTTGGCATTAGCGCGTTCTAAAAATTCAAACTGCCCTGAGTAGCTAACACTTACGCCGGAACTGAATGTGACTTGCTTATCAATGGCAGCTTGCAAACGATGGACGACGCTGACTAAATCGCTATCTCTTACATCGATATAAATCCACGAGGCTAGGCGGCCGTTTTCGCTTTTAAGCATGGGCGGGCCGTCGGCGATACTGATTTTGGCGACCGATCCTAAGGTGATTTGTTGACCATTTGCCGTCACAATCGGCAGATTACGCAGCGCCTCGGGCGAGTCTCTTAGCTCACGTGGGTAGCGCACATTGATTGGGTAGCGGGCCGTGCCTTCTACCGTTTCACCAACATTTTCACCACCAATCAAGCGGGCGACCACCGATTGCACATCGGCCACATTTAGGCCATAGCGAGCGGCGGCGGCGCGGTTGATATCCACATCGATATAGCGCCCGCCACTGAGGCGCTCGGCCAAGGCCGATGAAACACCGTTGACGGTTTTTGCGACCTTTTCGATGGCAATCGCGGTGGCATCGATGCTGGCGATATCGGTGCCTGCCACCTTGATACCGATGGGGCTTTTAATGCCAGTGGCCAGCATATCGATACGGTTACGAATCGGCGGCACCCATAGATTAGCAAGGCCGGGGATTTGCACCGTGCGATCAAGTTCTTCCACCAGTTTTTTAGGCGTCATGCCCGGCCGCCATTGATCTTGCGGCTTAAAGTGGATGGTGGTTTCAAACATCTCCATGGGCGAATTATCGGTGGCGGTTTCTGCTCTACCTGCTTTACCAAAGACGGTGGCGACTTCAGGGATGGTTTTAATTAGGCGATCACTTTGTTGCAGCAACTCGGCGGCTTTGCCTGCGGATAGGCCGGGCAAGGCGCTGGGCATATACAGCAAATCGCCCTCGTTCATTTGTGGCAGAAACTCGCCACCTAATTGGCTGGCAGGCCACAGCGCAGTGATAAACACCAAGGCCGCTGCGATTAAGGTGGTTTTTGGGCGCTTGAGCACCGCCTCTAGCATCGGGGAATACACCTTGATCAAAAAGCGATTCAAGGGATTACGGTTTTCATCGGGAATAGCACCGCGTATCCAATAGCCCATTAAAATCGGCACTAGCGTGATCGATATCCCCGCCGCCGCCGCCATGGCATAGGTTTTGGTGAAGGCCAGAGGCGCGAATAGTCGGCCTTCTTGTGCCTCTAAAGTAAAAATAGGAATAAAAGACAGGGTGATAATCAAGAGACTAAAAAATAAGGCAGGCCCCACTTCGGCAGCAGCATGGCCAATCACCATCCAGTGTTCGGCCCCAGTGAGTTTTTCACCTGGATTAGCATGGTGCGCCCATTCTTCGAGTTTTTTATGCGCGTTTTCTATCATCACCACGGCAGCGTCAACCATGGCCCCAATGGCAATAGCAATCCCGCCCAACGACATAATATTCGCGTTTACGCCCTGATAATGCATCACGATAAACGCCGCTAATACGCCCAGCGGCAGCGAAATAATGGCGACCAACGCCGAGCGTAGATGCCATAAAAATACGGCGCAGACGAGGGCGACAACGATAAATTCCTCGAGTAATTTATGGCTCAGATTCTCTATCGCATGATCAATCAACTGGCTGCGATCATAGGTGGTAACGATTTCTACCCCCGCAGGTAGGCTTTTCTTGAGCTGCTCTAGCTTGGCCTGCACTGCGCTAATCGTGGCGCGGGCATTTTTGCCAGAGCGCAAAATGACTACGCCACCGGCTACTTCGCCTTCGCCATTGAGCTCAGCAATGCCACGGCGCATTTCTGGCCCAATCTGGATGCGGGCTACGTCCCCCAACTGCACAGCTACGCCATTAACCGATGTTTTAAGGGGGATGGCTCTAAAATCATCCAGCGTTTTTAAATAACCGCTGGCACGCACCATATATTCGCTTTCGGCCAGCTCAATCACCGCACCGCCGGTTTCTTGATTGGCCTTTGCCAAGGCCTCAATCGCCACATCATGGCTAATGCCAAAACTGGCTAATTTCAGCGGATCAAGCACTACCTGATATTGCTTGACCATGCCGCCAATCGCCGCCACTTCGGCCACATTGGGCAGCGTCTTAAGCTCGTACTTAAGAAACCAATCTTGCAAACTGCGCAGATCAGCCAAGCTATGCTTACCGCTTTTATCGACCAGCGCATATTCGTAAATCCAGCCTACCCCCGTGGCATCTGGCCCTAAGGCTGGACGAGCTGCAGCGGGTAATTTCGCTTGAACTTGATTTAAGTATTCTAAAACACGAGAACGCGCCCAATAGAGGTCGGTGTTGTCATCAAATAAAACGTAGACATAAGAATCACCAAAAAAAGAAAAGCCCCTGACGGTTTTAACACCTGGCACAGAAAGCATGGTAGTGGTGAGCGGGTACGTGACCTGATCCTCAACAATCCTTGGCGCTTGCCCCGGATAAGGCGTGCGAATAATCACCTGCACATCGGATAAATCCGGCAAAGCGTCGATAGGTGCATTTTTAACCGCCCAAATGCCCCACGCCACTAACATGACCGTAGCGAGTAAGACCAAAAAACGATTACGAATCGACCAGTAAATAACTTTGGCAATCATGACTGACCTCCCGTGGCAAGGACCGAAATACTTTGCACCACACTGCCTTGCTCAATAAAGGAGAAATTCACCTGCTGGCCAACGCGAATTCCCTTGGCTAAATTGGGGTTAGCTAAGGGGAAAGGCATGGTCATGGCAGGCCAGTTAAGGGAAGCAATGGCACCGTGCTCTAGCGTGACTTGCTTACTATCGATAGCTTTAACGATGCCCTGGCCTTGGTGCATCTCTTGAGTGGGGGTAAGGGTGGAATGGAGGGCGTGAGTAGACGCGGCAGCAGAAGCCGCAGCCGCAGGGTTCATCCTTGCCAATACCCCACGCAAGCTGGCCTCGGAATCAATCATAAATTGCCCAGAAACTACAATCTGCTCGCCTTCTTTTAGGCCTGAAATAATCTCGGTTTGCCCTTGATGCTCGCGGCCCGTTTTAACGTCGCTGGGTGTAAAGCGCCCTTGGCCGTCGCTCACCACCACCACGCTGCGTTTGCCGGTGGCGATAATGCTTTCGCTTGGCACCAGCAAGACCGCTGCGCTGTCAGGGCTAGCCAGAGAAATACGCGCAAACATGCCAGGGCGTAACAACCCTTGGGGGTTAGCAATCTCCGCCCTCACCCTTAGGCTGCGTGTTTCTTTATTCAATTCAGGTACAAGAGCCGTGACTTTGCCGCTGATGGGCGCATTGGGCCACGCGGCAAAAAGGGCATGCACCGGTGCGCCAATTTGTAGCGTGGCTGCTTGGGCCTCTGGTACTTCAGCCTCAATCCACATGCTAGCTAAACCATTAATTCGCACCAGTGGCGCACCCACACTCAATACCATGCCTTGCCGCACAGATAGCTCGGCAATCATGCCGCTACGGGGCGCCGTAATGGTGATGGTGGCTTGCGGCTGGCCGCTTTGTTTTAGGCGGGCAATTTGCGCCGTACTCATGCCAAGCTGCTGCAGGCGAGAGAGCATCGGGCCTGCCAGCTCGGCATCATGGCGCAATGCTAGATATTCATTTTGCGCGGCTAGCCATTCGGGTACACGCAGCTCGGCAATCGGCGCACCAGCTTGAATGACATCGCCGTTTGCCAGTGGATATACCCGCTCCACAATGCCATTGCTACGCGCTTGCACAATCGCCACATCTCTATCGTTAAATACCACACTGCTGGGCACTTCAATCCCTTGATTTATCGTGCCGAGACGCGCCGTGGCCAACTTAAGGCCGGTGTTTTGTGTGAGGCTGGGGTCAATCTTGATACTGGCATTTGCCGTAGATGAAGATGAATCAGCGGCATCGGCATAGCGAGGCACCAGCTCCATGTCCATAAAGGGAGATTTACCTGGCTGATCGAAATGCTGTTCTGGCTTCATCGGGTCGTACCAATAAAGAGCTTTGCGTGCCTCTACGGGGGCGCTGAGGTTGGAGTGGGCTTGCATTGGTTTTAACCACCAACCTGCGGCACTTCCAATAAAAAGGGCGGCAATGGCTAAGGTGATTGTGTTGTTGCGATTCATGATTAATGGCCCCCAGTTAGGAAGAGGATATGTCCTTGAATGGCGGTGAGGCAGGTGTTTAGATTCATGATGAATACCCTCCAGTTAGGAAGAATATTTGCGCCTGAATAGCGGCAAGGCGGGAGGCTAGATCAAGGGCGCGTAATTGAGCCACTCGCTTGGTTTTGCGTACTTCAAGCACCGCATTGCTACTGCCCTTGCCAGATTGCAGCCCTGCTAAGGCCAGCTCAGTCTGCTTTTGAATGAGGGGCAGAGTCTGTTGCTTCAGCCTTTGTAGCTGGCTAGTCAGTGCATCGCCTTGCGCATTTAACTCGGCATATTGCTGACGATAGCCCGCACTACGAGCGGTTTTTTCTGCTTCGGCACGTTGCAAATTGGCGGTAGCGGCGGCGATTTTAGGGTCTTGCCGCGAGGCGGTAAAAAACGGTAGGTCGAAAGAGACTTTGACCATCGCTTGGTTTTGCCCCATATCGCTGCGTTGCAGGGCCAGCTCCAACCCCCAATCGGGATGCTTGCCTGCTTCCATCAGCGCCAATTCGGCACGGGCGGCGCTAATTTGCGAGCTGGCCACGTGCAGATCGGGCTGCTTGCTAAATTGATCAAATTGATCGTTGGAAGTTGGCTCGCGTTGCCATACAGGGAGTGAGCCACTGATGGGCTCGGCAGCGCGATCTAGCCCAATCCAGCGTGCCAATAGCGCCCGTGCTTGTTGAATCTCACTATTCAAGTCATCCCGTGCATCGGCTAATTGCTGGGCTTCTAGCTGTGCGGCTAAGGCATTGTCGGCGGTGCCGCCGCCTGCCAATGCTGCGCGGCTGAGGCTTAAGCTGTTTTTATTTTCAATAACTTGCGCATCAAGGATTTGTATTTTTTCTTGTGCGTAATACAGGCTTAGCCAAGCGAGTGTGGTGGCTCGTTGTACATTGAGCTGTGCATAGCGATGTTGAGCACTACTCACTTGCCACGCTGCCGTGGCAATTTGGCGCTCAGCAGCCCGCTTGCTCGCATTAGGAAACTCCTGCATCAGGCCAATACTGCGCATTGATTTGCCAATACGGTATTGGTCTTCTCCCTCGAGTGGAAGGTTATCAATGGCAAAAGAGAGCTTAGGGTCAGGTAACGCACCTGCAGATAGCGTTAAAAATTGAGCTGCATCAGCACCTGATCGGCTGGCAACAAGATCAGGGGCGTAATTTTGAGCTGCAGTTAAGGCTTCATCTAAGGTCAGAGCCTGTGCGCTGGCCGCGCAAAGTAATAGCGCAATACTGCGCAGTGCATAAGGAAACATGCGTGTTTCTCCAGATCAAACTGAATACGAAACACCAAAACGTGCAGGCGAGCGAAGACGCACTGCTGTCCTAGTGATGTTCAAATGGATCAGAGAAATAGGCTAGTTACGAAAAACTTGATATTGGATACGTAAGGGCGGGGAGGATGCGAGAAGTGTAGGTGGCGCTGCTAATTGCTGATTAGCCATCGGCAAATAGCTATCGAATAAAGGCGCAAGATAAAACAGGGTAAAGAGCTGTGGAGCAGGCAAATCTGGTGTTTTATGTGCTTCTAATTGTGAATCTTTTTGACAGTGCGCTTTGCATACCAAGGGCTGCTGGTTGGCTTTCATATCCACACAATCGCTCATATCAGCCATTTGCATCATAACAGGCGCAGTAGGCAAGCTTGCTAGAGCATCCGCGCAGGCATAAGCCGCTACAACGAACTGGCTGAATGTCAGCAAGATTATCATGAGCAGAACAGCGAGCGGATGGGCTAAAAAGCGATGTTTCATGAGCCTAGCTTTAGTGGGGGCAGCAGTAGCTTACCTTACGAATATATAGTGCATTGCAATTGTTTTTGTTAAATTTAAATATAAGGGCTCAAATCAATAAATTTCACCATCCTGATCAGCAACACAATTGGGCAGGGGCCTTGTATATTTTATTGGTTTTTCGTGAGTAAATAGTTGATATGCATAAAATTGGGTGCGTAAAAAAACGAGCCAGCGATGTGGCTCGTTTTTACGTTAATAGCAATTACTCGCCCAAATAGGCCTGTTGAATTTTGGGGTTGGCGAGTAAGTTTTCTGCTGTATCTGCCAAGGTGATCTTGCCCGATTCCATCACATAGCCTCGGTTGGCCGTTTGCAGTGCCAACTTGGCATTTTGCTCTACCAACAGCATGGTGACGCCTTCGGCAGCGATCATTTTAATGATCTCAAAAATCTTCTGCACAATAATCGGCGCAAGGCCCATTGAAGGCTCATCCAGCAGCAATAGCTTAGGGCGGCCAAGGATGGCGCGGCCAATCGCGACCATCTGCTGCTCGCCTCCTGAAAGCGTGCCGGCTAGTTGTTTCATTCGCTCTTTTAGGCGCGGGAACAGGTAGTAAACACGTTCCATATCGTGGGCAATGCCCGCTTTATCGTTGCGGGTATAGGCACCCATCAGTAGGTTTTCTTCAACGGTGAGGCGGCTAAAAATGCCTCGCCCTTCGGGCACCATGATCAGCCCTTGTTTTACATAATCGTAAATAGGTTTTTGGGCGGTTGATTTACCATCAAATAAAATATCGCCTGAGCTAGGTTTGCACATGCCAATCAGCGTTTTTAGCGTGGTGGTTTTGCCTGCACCATTAGCCCCGATCAGGGCAACAAGCTCGCCTTGATTAATTTCTAAATCAATTCCTTTTACGGCATGGATGCCGCCATAGGCGACTTTTAAGTCTTTTACTTGCAGCAATGGGCTGGACATTATGGTGCAACTCCTAGGCCAAGTGATGCGCAAAGCGTTGCTCTTATGCCGCTTATTTGTAGAAATAGAATACTCATTCTGGGGCTACTCCTAGATAAGCCTCGATCACGCGCGGATCATTTTTTACTGAATCGGGGATGCCTTCAGCAATTTTTTTGCCGTAGTCGAGCACTGCAATCCGATCACACAGATCCATCATTAGTTTGACGTCGTGTTCAATTAATAAAATAGTCACGCCATCATCGCGGATTTTTTGCATGAGTTTTTTAAGGTCGCCCGTTTCTTTTGGGTTCATCCCTGCTGCTGGCTCATCCAAAGCCAGTAGCGTAGGGCGAGTTGCCAGCGCGCGTGCAATTTCTAGGCGGCGCTGATCACCGTAAGAGAGATTACGGGCCAATTCTTTGGCGTGTTTGCTAATGCCTACATAATCGAGCAGCTCATGAGCTTTGCTATGAATGTCTGCTTCTTCTTTTACGGCTTTGGGGCTGTGAAAAATAGCGCCCAAAATGCCAGAGTGGGTGCGCACATGCTGGCCGACCATAACGTTTTCTAGTGCCGTCATATTGGCAAATAAACGGATATTCTGGAAAGTGCGCGCAATACCTGATTCCACTACGACGTTGGGTTTTTTTCGGAATAAATCTAAACCATTAAAACTAAAGCTGCCTTCGTCGGGTTGATATAGCCCTGTTAAGACGTTGAATAGGGTAGTTTTACCTGCACCATTTGGGCCGATCAGGCCATAAATCTCGCCCTTGTTAATGGTGAGGCCCACGCTAGACAAAGCGTGTAGGCCGCCAAAACGCTTGGTAATGCCATCAATTTTGAGTAGAACTTCTTTAGTTTCTAGCGCGCTCATGCTTTTGCCTCTTCATCTTTTTCGTGGAACTCTGCTTTACGGCGTTGCGATGGCCATAGGCCCTCTGGGCGCAGCAGCATAATCACGATCATGGCAAGGCCAAAAATCAGCATGCGTAAGTTTTCGGGGTCAACCACACGGCGGCCAACAATGGCTTGCTGCAGTGGGTTGATCACATCGCGCAGAATTTCTGGGGTGATAGACACAATGATTGCGCCTAAAATAACGCCAGGAATATGCCCCATACCGCCTAATACCACCATGCATAACACCATGATGGATTCCATTAGCACAAATGATTCAGGTGAAACAAAGCCTTGGAAGCTGGCAAATAAAGCACCTGATACCCCCCCAAAGCTGGCACCCATCGCAAACGCCAGCAGCTTGATATTGCGGGTGTTGATGCCCATCGCGTTGGCGGCGATTTCATCTTCACGAATGGCCACCCAAGCGCGGCCAATACGTGAATTTTGTAAACGCATGGAGACAAAAATAATCAACAGGCAGAAGGCAAGAATTAAGTAATAGTAAAGGTGTACTTTTTCAAATGTTAGCCCTAGAAACTCAATCGGGCGGCCAAAATCATAAGGGCCAACATGAATGCTTTTAATATTATTAATACCCTGTGGGCCATTGGTGATATTGATCGGGCGATCTAGATTATTCATAAAGATGCGGATAATTTCACCGAATCCTAAAGTCACAATCGCCAAATAATCGCCGCGTAGTTTTAATGTAGGCGAGCCAAGTAATACGCCAAATAAACCCGCCACCAAGCCCGCTAGTAAAATCATCACAGGGAATGAAGGGTAAATCAGCCAAGCTGGCAGAACGGCAGCCAGATGTGGCGAATTTAAAATGGCATAAAGGTAAGCGCCCACGGCATAAAAGGCGATATAACCCAAATCTAATAGGCCAGCGTAGCCCACTACAATATTGAGTCCGAGCGCCAGCATGATATACAGCAGGGCAAAATCGATGGTGCGGATCCATGATTTGCCGCTTTCAAAGCTGCCGGTCAGCACAAAAGGCAGAATGAGCATCACGACCGCAAGTATGGCCATGGCGATCAGCCGTTGGCGAGGATTTTCTAGTTTTAGCATTTTAATTCCTAGGCGCGATCAGCGACACGTTCGCCAAGTAATCCAGATGGGCGGAATACCAGCACGATAATCAGCACGATAAAGGCAAAGATGTCTTTGTAGTTACTACCAAAAGCACCGCCGGTTAGATCGCCTAAATAGCCGGAGCCAAGGCTCTCGATTAAGCCGAGTAATAAGCCACCCAATACCGCACCGCCTAGATTACCAATCCCACCCAGTACTGCAGCAGTAAAGGCTTTTAGACCAATCAAAAATCCCATATAGGCATGGGCTTGATCGTAGTTGGCGGCAACCATTACTCCTGCTACAGCGCCTAGGGCTGAGCCGATCATAAATACCATTGAGATGATTGAATTGATATTCACTCCCATCAGCCCTGCAACTTCAGGGTTTTGCGCCGTGGCCCGCATGGCGCGGCCAAGCTTAGTGCGTTCAATCAGGAAAAACAGCCCGGCCATTAAAGCCAGAGCAAGGCCAATGATGGCGATTTGCAAGCTGGTGATGGTGGCTCCGCCGATTTCATGCACGGTGCTGGGCAAAATAGCGGGGAAAGGGCGGTAGTTGCGGCCCCAGATCAGCATGGCGGCTTGTTGCAGCACAATGGATACGCCAATCGCGGTAATCAGCGGCGCGAGCCTTGGGGCTTTACGCAGTGGGCGGTAGGCGATTTTCTCGATGGCGTAGCCCAAAATAATCGAGACCGGCACGGCCATCATAAAGCCGACTAAGAGCAGCATGGGGCCGGGGAGCGATACATTGTGCCCAAGGAGGAGGTTGATGCAGGTAATGGTGACCATTGCACCGATCATAACGATTTCGCCGTGGGCAAAATTGATCAGCTGCATGATGCCGTACACCATGGTGTAGCCAAGGGCAATCAGTGCATAAATACTGCCGACGACTAAGCCATTAAAGATTTGCTGGAGAAAAATATCCACGTGTGTATGCCCATATGAGGAGTGCAGATGCGATTGAATAAGACCATTACAGTTAGATCCATGTGCGAAAATTAACCCTGAATAATAATGGCCGATACTTGTGAATTTCCCCAACTGGCAATCTTAAACTGGGTTGTTTTAAACGGGCTGAAGTGCTTTGCAATTAAAACTAATGGCTTCTATTTATATGTCTAGTCTTAAATTAGCCATGAATAGCAAATATTCAAAATTTCATTGGTATTTAATTGCATAGGCGTGCGGTTTTAAAAGGGCACTGTTTGATAGGCGGGATTGTCCGCTGCTTGTTTACGCGGATGAATAGGGTATTTATTTGAGCATGCACATTTTCTGAAAACATATTCTTGTTATTTTCTTTGAGGCATTAAAAAAGCCACCGAGTGATTTTCGGTGGCTTTTGCTGATTCAATTCAAATTAGAATTGCTTGGTTTGAACCTGCACCAGAGGCTCGGCCGAGGTGTCTGCTGGAGCAGCAGTGGCATCACGTCGATTAGCACGCGCAGGCGCATCGCTTACAGGAGTAAGAGCAGCGTCAGTAGTCGCCGCTTGTGTTTCAACCTGCTGCAACATAGTGACTTCTGCACTAGCCTGTGTAGTCGTTTGAACATCACGGCGACGGCGGCGAGCAGGCGCTTCAACAGCTGGAGTGCTTTCTGCCGCCAAGGTACGCGTTGCGACCATAACCAGACCTGCTGCTTCTGGAGTGCCAATCACTAAGGGTGCTTGAACGGGGGCTGGTGCTGCCACCACCGCGGGAGCGACTTCAACCGGTGCGGCTACTGGAGTCGCGATTGGGGCTGGAGCTGGCGCTGCAACGGGAGCAGGAACCACAATCACTACTGGAGCGGTAACCGGAGCTGGAGCTGGAGCCGGTGCCACAACAGGCGCTGGTGCAGGAGCCACTACAGGTGTAGGGGCAAGCACCACTTCAGGGATGACTGCCGCCACGATTGGCGCTGTCGCGACTACTACGGGTGCGGCGACCACAGCCACTTCTACTGCTGGAGCGGCTACAGGGGTAGGGGCATCAATAGGTGCAATCGGCTTGTTGTCAAAGATCGGCGCAGCAGGAACGATTGCTGTGAAAGCCGCTTCTGCCCCTGTTACTTCTGGGCGATCACGACGCTCACCACGACGGCTGCGACGACGGCGGCTACGTTGTTGCTCGCTGGCTTCGTCAGAATTGTTTTCTACGATCGGCGTAATTAACAATGCTTCTGTTGTGGCAGCAGGCGTTTCTTTACGTGGCTGACGTTCTGGACGGGCAGGGCGCTCATTGCGAGGGCGTTGCTCGGCCGGAGCTTCGCTGCGCTCATTGTTGCGCTCGGTCCGTTCCGCACGTTCACGTGGCTCACGGTTTTCACGTGCTTCACGATTTTCACGGCTCTTTTGCAGATCTTCTTCAATGCGTGGCTTACCACTGCCGCGACGCGGCTGTGCAGGGGCTTCTTCATTGCGAGCAGGACGCTCGGTGCGAGGCGCTTGGCCTTCACGTGGTTCACGCGCTGGGCGTTGGCCACGATCATTGCGATTGCGTGAATTATTGCTTGGCCGCGCCGCAGCCGCTGGCTTCGGCGTTTCTACCGGCGCTTCAGGCTCACCTTGGAACCAAGTTACAATTTTTTTCCACAGTGATGGTATGGCAACCACATCGGTAGGCGCAGCAACACGGTCACGCGCAGAAATCGGCGCAGGCTGGTCTGGGGTAATGCCCTTAACCATGGCTTCTTGACGTTTGGTTTGCTCTTCTTTGACCTTGCCTGGCTGATAGCCCGTTTCGCTTGGCAAATCAACCATTTTGTAGGACGGCACGACATCTTCATGGCTACCTATATCTTCATGGCGCAGACGTGAAAGATTGTAGTTGGGGGTTTCTAAATGCGTGTTTGGAATCAGGATTACGCTTACTTTTAGGCGTGCTTCAAGCGCAGAAATCTCTGCACGTTTTTCGTTCAGCAAGAAGGTGGCTACATCCACTGGCACCTGCGCATGAATCGCACCGGTGTTTTCCTTCATCGATTCTTCTTGAATAATCCGCAGGATATTCAGTGCAGAAGATTCAATGCCACGGGTAAAGCCCGTGCCATGACAGCGAGGGCAGGCAATGTGGCTGGTTTCTTCAAGGGAGGGCTGTAGGCGCTGGCGTGATAATTCCATCAAGCCAAAGCGGCTGATTTTGCCGGTTTGTACGCGGGCACGGTCGTGGTGCAAGGCGTCACGCAGACGGTTTTCTACTTCGCGCTGATTCTTTGGGTTTTCCATGTCGATAAAATCGATCACGATCAAACCACCCACGTCACGCAGACGCATCTGACGGGCGATTTCGTCAGCGGCTTCCATATTGGTGCGCAGCGCGGTTTCTTCGATGTCGGCGCCCTTGGTGGAGCGGGCCGAGTTCACATCAATAGAGTAGAGCGCTTCGGTTTTGTCGATCACAATTGCGCCGCCAGAAGGCAGGTTTACTTCGCGGGCAAAGGCGGTTTCGATCTGATGCTCAATCTGGAAGCGTGAGAACAGCGGCACGTCATCTTGATAGAACTTCACGCGGTTGACATTGGCCGGCATCACATGGCTCATAAACTGACGTGCTTGCTCGTAAATATCAAGCTTATCAATCAGCAGCTCACCGATTTCTGGCTGGAAGTAATCGCGAATCGCACGGATAACCAAGCTAGATTCCTGATAAATCAGGAAAGCACCTGTTTGGGTAGAGGCAGCGCCTTCAACCGCACGCCAAAGTTGCAGCAGGTAGTTTAAATCCCACTGCAGCTCTTCTGCATTGCGGCCAATGGCGGCAGTACGCGCAATCAGGCTCATGCCGTTAGGCGTTTCGAGCTGATCAAGAACGGCGCGAAGTTCATTCCTTTCTTCGCCCTCGATGCGGCGGGATACACCACCACCACGCGGATTGTTTGGCATCAATACAAGGTAGCGACCGGCCAAGCTGATGTAGGTAGTCAGCGCAGCGCCTTTATTGCCACGCTCGTCTTTCTCTACCTGAACGATCAGTTCCTGACCTTCTTTAAGAGAATCGCCGATACGCGGGCGGCCATTGCCATCACCGTTGTCGTTCAGGTAGGCGCGAGCCACTTCCTTAAACGGCAAGAAGCCATGACGATCGCAGCCATAATCAATGAAGCAGGCTTCAAGGCTGGGCTCTACACGGGTAATCACACCCTTGTAGATATTGGATTTCCGCTGTTCTTTACCAACGGTTTCGATGTCGAGGTCGACTAATTTTTGACCATCAACAATAGCAACGCGCAGCTCTTCAGCTTGCGTTGCGTTAAATAGCATACGTTTCATAACAGTGCTCCGGCTCGCACTCACGCGGCTGGAATTAGGTTCTGGCAAGCTCAGCGCAACCGAGGGGAGCTTTAGCTCAGGCATCATTGTGTCTGCGGCTAAAGCTCAAAAGGTATTGATGGCGCTGGCGATGAGTCTATTGCTTGCAATGATTTACAGCGCATTGCAAAACGGTGCTGCAGTCCTACCTCGCATTGGAAATGAGCCTAAAATCCTTGTTGGTGCTTTTATTAGGATTTTAACTCGCTTGTCTTGCTGGTACTTTTTGCACCATTTTGTCTTCGCTACTACAAGGTGACCAGGTGCCGAACGGTCCATACCGGCGGTTTTACTTATTTTTCTGTAAAAGTAGGCCAGTACGCTAATTAGAATCCGATGAGTGCTTTATATATATAAATCAATTACCATCGCTGCTTTTTGCGGTGAGCGAGATAACCGTTTCCCTGAACTTGTTGCAGCAGCCATACGGCAGATAGGCGAGCCCCGCGCTTGTGCTCCCTGTTTTACAAAGGCTAGTGAGCCTTGGGGAGTGGGTAGAGTGTTTTTCTCTACGGCGGGAAGGTAATCGCCGACTGTATCGTCGGGCAGTATGCTTTAAGAGCGGGATCTAAAAGTGGCAATGCCACCTTGCGCAGTGTTTGTTTCGGTGGGTTTATTATAAAGTCCCGTGTCAAAACAAGCCCTTGCGGTAATCGTTGCCGTTGCGTTTATAACGCCACGGCCAACCTGCTACAACCTTCTGGGTTGTGGCGTGCGGAGAGTATAAGTCAAGATGAAGGGCAGTAGCAAAGCATCCGTAACGTTCCTGACTGTAGATGAGGAAGATGCCGGCCAAAGGCTGGATAATTTTTTGTTAAAACACCTCAAGGGCGTACCCAAAAGTCATGTTTATCGCATTGTGCGTAGTGGCGAAGTTCGTGTAAATAAAGGCCGTAGCGATGTGACCTATCGCTTGCTAGCTGGCGATATTTTACGCCTGCCACCCGTGCGCGTGGCCGAAAAGCCAGATGCTGCACCGGCTGTAGCCGCATCGCATCGCATCGATATCCCCATCATCTTTGAAGATGAGGCCATTTTAATCTTAAATAAACCGGCTGGTTTGGCGGTGCATGGCGGCTCTGGTGTGAGTTTTGGCTTGATTGAGCTGATTCGTGCGCAGCGCCCACAAGCAAAATTTTTGGAATTAGTGCATCGATTAGATCGTGAAACATCCGGCATTTTAATGGTTGCAAAAAAGCGCTCAGCCTTAATTGTTTTGCAAGATGCCTTGCGTGACAATCATCGTATTGATAAGCGTTATTTAGCTTTGGTGAAAGGTGTGTGGGAGAATCCACGTAGCCACGTGAAATTTTCTTTGCTGAAATACAACACCGCTGAGGGCGAACGCCGTGTGCGGGTCTCACCAGAAGGCAAAATTTCGCATACGGTGGTGAATCGCCGTCAGGTATGGAAAGATTGTTCTTTGCTTGAGTGTGAGCTTAAAACGGGGCGCACCCATCAGATTCGGGTGCATTTGGCGTCCAGTGATCACCCTATTTTGGGGGATGAAAAATACGGTGACTTTGCTTTAAATAAGTTATTACCAAGGCAGGGGCTGCGCCGCATGTTTTTACACGCTTGGCGTTTAATTGTGGATCACCCTATTACGGGCAAGCCTTTAGAATTAGAAGCGCCACTTCCTCCTGAATTACAATCTTATATTGATCAACTTGAGAGATCTCTCGGGAATAAACCGCATGCCTAAGCAGTTTGATTTGCTGGTGTTTGATTGGGATGGCACTTTAATGGATAGCACCGGCACCATTGCCCGCGCGATTCAGGCGGCCTTTAGTGATATTGGCTTGCCTGTGCCATCCGATAAAGAAGCGCGTTATGTGATTGGCTATGGCATGAATGAGGCGATGCAATACCTTGCTCCAGATGCGACGCCTGCACAAATCACCGAGGTGGTGAGTGTGTATCGCGGACATTACTTAGCCCAAGATCAAAATGTGGCGCTGTATGACGGGGTGATCGAGGCCTTGCCACAGTTTATTGAGGCAGGGTTTCAGTTGGCGGTGGCCACGGGCAAATCCAGGGCGGGTTTAGATAAGGCATTGGCTTCTACGGGCCTAGGCGCATTTTTTAAAATGACGCGCACTGCCGATGAAGCGTTTTCTAAGCCGCATCCGGCGATGCTGCATTACCTTTTGGATAAATGCCACGTGGATGCCAGCCGTGCCGTGATGATTGGGGACACCACCCATGATTTACAGCTGGCTCAAAATGCCGGTACGCAAAGTTTGGCGCTGACTTATGGCGCGCACAAATTGCCAGAACTATTGGCTTGTAAGCCTCTCGCGCATTTTGATGATTTTCACGCTTTAAGGGATTGGATCTTACTTAATGCCTGATCGGGTGCTGTGCCAGAGTGGTGATTTGCTGGAGCGCGGCTTGGCGCAGCGCTTTACCCTAGAATGGGGTGGGCGTGAACGCAGTGCTTTTGTAGTGCGTTACAATGGCAGGGTGTACGCTTATATTAATGAGTGTGCGCATATCCCGATTGAAATGGATTTTAATCCGGGTGATCTGTTTGACTTATCCCGCTCTTGGCTTGTTTGTTCCACTCACGGCGCATATTATGCGCCCAATACGGGTCTTTGCTTGGGCGGGCCTTGCCCTGGTCGCAAGTTAATTTCTTTGCCGGTTCGCGAATACGCGGATCAAGTTTGCTTGATTGAGGATAAAACACAGCATGAATGAATCTTGGGAACGTGAACAATTACAAAGTTTGCTGCATGCCGGTATTAAAGAGCGCCGTAGTGCGCGCCGCTGGGCTATTTTCTTTCGCTTAGTGACCTTCAGTATTGTAATTTTAGTGATTGCAATGATGATGGGCTGGGTTGGTAAAAAAGCCGGTGATGAAATGACAGGGCCACATACGGCCGTAGTGCGTTTAGAAGGCGCTATTGCTGCAGGCGGTGAGGCAAACGCTTCAATGCTGATTGAAGGTTTAACCGCGGCATTTGAAGACAAAAACACCAAGGCCGTGATTCTGCAAGCCAACAGCCCAGGCGGCAGCCCAGTGCAGGCAGGCATGATGGCCGATGAAATTGCGCGCTTGAAAAAACTGCATCCAAAAATTCCATTCTATGTGGTGATCGAAGAAATCTGCGCCTCAGGTTGCTATTACGCTGCGGCCGGTGCCGATAAAATTTATGCTGATAAAGCCTCGATGGTGGGCTCAATTGGCGTATTGATGGATGGCTTTGGTTTTAGTGGTGTAATGGAAAAACTGGGCGTTGAGCGCCGGTTGCTTACAGCCGGTGCAAATAAAGGCTTTTTAGATCCTTACTCACCTATGAGCCAAGGTCAGCGTGATAAAGCGCAGGTGATGCTAGATGAAATTCACCAGCAGTTTATTGGCGTGGTAAAAGCAGGGCGTGGCAATAAGCTAGCAGACAATCCTGATTTGTTTTCTGGCTTGGTTTGGAGTGGTGCTGCGAGTATTAAAATGGGCTTAGTCGATGCTTTAGGCTCGGTAGATAGCGTGGCACGCGATGTAGTGAAGGCCAAAGATATTGTCGATTTCACTCCTCGCCCAAGCTATGCAGACCGTCTGGCGCGCCAGATTGGCGTGACAGCGGCGAATAAACTGGTTTCTGAATTTAATTTACAACTCAAGTAATGTAGGGTGGGCACGACCTTGTGCCCATGCGAACGGGCAAGTTTTTAAATCGCATGCGCACAAAAAGCCATGCCCACTCCATAGGATTTCAGCATGGCACGTAAACAGAGGCACGAGGAGCATGAAAACCACGAGCGCTGGTTGGTGTCTTATGCCGATTTTATTACCCTCTTATTTGCTTTTTTTGTGGTGATGTACGCTATTTCATCGGTGAATGAAGGCAAATATAAAGTGTTGTCTAATTCGATGGTGGATGCTTTTAAGCAATCGCCGACCAGCAAAGAAGTAATCAAGCAAAATCAACCCTTGGCTGGGGCGCCGGATAAGTTAGTCGTTCTTAATGTGGTTTCTCCACCCACCCCAAGCCCAAAAGTCGCCGAGCAAACACAAAAAATGCAGGGCATGGCGGGGGATTTAAAAAAATCACTAGGTGCTTTGATTGATCAGGGCAAGGTGCGGGTCACACAATCCAAGCGCGGAATTGCGGTAGAAATTAGCGATTCAGTCTTGTTTGATACCGCTAAAGCCGATTTACATACTGAATCTGCCACCGCACTGATTGCCGTGGCAGAAATGGTTAAAAACACCGATAACCTGATTCAAATTGAAGGCAATACCGATAACCAAGCGATGCGCTCGGGGCAGTTTCCATCCAATTGGGAGCTATCTGCCGCCAGAGCTGCCAGCGTGGTGCGTTTGTTTGTTGACGTGGGCGTGGCCCCACAGCGCTTGGTGGCGATTGGTTATGGTGAGTTTCGGCCTCAGGGTAGTAACGATACGCCCGAAGGGCGGGCGAGTAATCGGCGGGTTACGCTAAATATCTTGGCGGATAATAAAGACGAGGTGGCGGTGTTGCCTACTACACCGGATAAGCCTGCTGCGGCGGCAGCTGTACCGGCTGTTCCTGCTAAATAGAAAAATCCTCAGTTGCCCCGCTTAGCGTTTGCATGGCTAAGTGGGCGCTCAAAAAGACGTCCCCATCTAAGTTTTCTAAGATTTCACTATGGCGTAAATGATCCATTACCGGTCCTTTGACTTCGGCAAGGTGGATTTTGATGTGCCGTGCCCGCAGGTTTTCTTGTAGTAGGCTGATGGCCTGCATGGCACTAAAATCGATGCTATTTACTGCCGACATAATCAGTAGTAAGTGCTGGGTGTTGCTCGCTTGGTTCAAAATGTTGATTAACTCGGTTTGCACCTTGGCGATATTGCCAAAATACAGGCTCTCATCAATGCGCACCGCCACAATATGATCGCTGGTTTGTGTAGTAAAGCGGTGAATGTTGCGATAATGCTCGGTGCCTGCAATGCGGCCTACCACCGCGATATGCGGCTGGCTGCTACGGTATAAAAAGAGTAAGAGCGATACGCCCACTCCCACCACAATGCCTATCATCGCTCCTAGGGCTAAAACGGCGATGGCAGTGCAGACAAAAGCTGCACCATCACGGCTATCGTAGCGCCAGCTCCTAAGTAAAAAATCAAAGTCTATTAAGCGCAGCGCCACTAAAATAATGGTAGCCGCTAAAAGGGGCAGGGGTAGGAGCGCTAGATAATCATTGAGCCAATGCGCCGCTAGCGCAATCCACACCGCCGTCATTACGCCAGCTAAGGGCGTATTTGCACCTGATGCGGCGTTAACTGCGGTGCGTGAAAAACCACCGCTAACCGGAAAACCACCACTGGCTGCTGCCGCAATGTTGGCAGCGCCTAAGCCAATTAACTCTTGATTACTATCGATGCTACGCTTGGCTTTTAAGGCCAAACTTTGGGCAATGGTGATGCTTTGTAAAAAGCCAGCTAGGCCAATGGCGAGGGCGGGTAGCCAAAGTTGGGCAAGGCTAGTTTGATTGAGCTGTGGCCAAAATAAGCGGGGTAGATCGGCAGAAAAAGCCCCAATAAGCTTGGTTTGGATATTTAAAAAATATACGGCAGCGGTGATCACTAGCATCAGCAGTAAGGGACTGAGTTTGCTCAGTAGCGGCCCGTGGCGAACATGCTGTAGCCGTTTGGCTAGAGGGCCGCCAGCTAGCCAAAGTAGCCCCAAACAGGCTAGGCCAAACGGCTGCATTGTAGGAATAGCCTGCATAAGCTGTGGTAACAACTGGCCAATATGCTCGCCCTGAATCGATACACCGAATAGCGCTGCCATTTGCCCCAGCACAATCAAAATAGCCGCGCCGCTACTAAAGCCATTAATGACGGGATGAGAAAGAAGTTGGGTGATAAACCCTAGCTTAAGTAAGCCTAGTAGCGCCAAAAATATCCCTGATAGTAAGGCTAAACTTGCTGCCAAGGCGCTGTATTCAATGGAGCCAGCGGCCGCCAATGGCGCAAGTGCTGTGGCGGTCATAATGGCGTTGATCGCCATTGGCCCTACCGATTGAACCATGCTGCTGGCAAAAAAAGCGTACACCACCAGCGGTAAAATGCTGGCATAAATTCCTGCTTGTGGCGGCAGGCCCGCAAGCAAGGCATAAGCAATGCTTTGTGGAATCAGTAATACGGCCACAATCAGGCTGGCGCTTAAATCCCCAGCAAATTTTTGTTTTTGGTAAAGCGGTAGCCATTGCAAAATGGGAAAAAACTGTGCCAGAGATTTGAGTCGATTCATTTAGGAATAAGCCTAAAAACAAACATGCCGCTCAGCATGGCCATTACAAAAATAAACGCCTTGCTTTCACCCATCGCTAAGGCCACCAAGCCAGGTCCTGGGCAAATACCCGCTAGGCCCCAGCCAATACCAAATAACAGGCTGCCGCCGATTAAGGGGCGATCAATGATTGTACTTCTGGGTAGCGCCATCTTTTCATGGGTGAGCAGCGTTTTTTGGCGGCTCTTTGCCCACATAAATAAAGGTGTGGCGGTGGCAATGGCGCCTACCATGACCAGCGCTAAGCTTGGGTCCCATTGCCCTGCTAAGTTAAGGAAACCAATCACTTTAGCGGGATTGACCATGCCTGAAATAATTAGGCCAAGGCTAAATAAAATACCTGTAAGTAAGGCGACAATTATTTGCATGGTGGGTCTCAAAATAGGTGGTGAGTCAGTAATACTGTGATAAAGCCTGCGGCCATAAAGCTGGCTACCGCGGCGAGGGAGCGGATAGAAAACCGAGATAAACCGCAAATGCCGTGACCGCTGGTGCAGCCATTGCCATAGCGCGTGCCAAGGCCAACTAAGAGCCCCGCTATGATGAGCGTTGGCGTGCTGGCGGTGATCTGAATATCGGCAGGCGTATTAAAAGCCATCCAAAATAGCGGGGTGAGCACGAGGCCTAATAAAAACGCGGCGCGCCATTGCATATCGCTTTGTGCATTGAGTAGGCCGCCTAAAATGCCACTAATCCCCGCGATTTTCCCCGCGAGTAGGGCGAGCAAGCCGCTGGCTAAGCCAATAAGTGCGCCGCCTAATAAAGCACTCCAAGGGGTGAAATGAATCCAATCAATTTGCATGGTCAGAATCCTTTAAATCATTAGGACAATAGAGTGAGTACAGCACTTGCAGTAGCTGCTGTACCTCGCTGCTGGCTAAGCTGTAGTAAATTCTTTTGCCATCACGGCGAGTATTGACTAAGCCTTCTTTACGCAGCACGGTGAGTTGTTGCGAGAGTGTGGGCTGGCGAATATCCAGCAAGGCTTCAAAATCAGAGACGCATTTTTCGCTATCCACCATTTGGCAGAGCAGTAATAAGCGGTCTTCATTGGCCATTACTTTTAAAACGCGCGTTGCCCCACTGGCGGCTTGGCGCATGGCGGTGATTTGTTCTGAGTTCATACTGAATGGGGCTCCTTTTATAAGGATCGGTTATGGTTTGACTCATTATAGTTTTGTATATAATATTTGCAAATATATTTATTGCCGAGGTGTACTGATGTTGCATCCCAACGTTGAAGCTTTTTTTGATCCTGATACTTGTACTGTCAGCTATGCGATATTTGACCACGAGGGTGGCAGTGTGGCTTTGGTGGATACGGTGCTTGATTACGATGCAAAATCGGGGCGCACTTCAACCCATAGCGCGGATCGTTTGATTGATTTTGTCACGGCAAAAAAATTAACCGTGCAATGGATTCTTGAAACCCATGCCCACGCCGATCATCTATCAGCCGCCGCATATTTAAAGCGCAAGGTGGGTGGCAAGGTGGCCATTGGCCAGCACATTAATCAAGTACAAGGTATTTTTAAGCCGGTATTTGGTTTGGGGCATGATTTTGCCGTGGATGGCAGTCAGTTTGATGTGCTGTTTGCGGCTAACGCCGTGTTTCAGATTGGGACGCTCAGCGCTAAAGTGCTGTTTGTGCCGGGGCACACGCCAGCAGATATTGCCTATTGGATAGGGGATGCACTGTTTGTGGGGGATACGCTGTTTATGCCTGATGTTGGCTCGGCCCGCTGTGATTTTCCTGGGGGTGATGCGGCAATGCTTTATGACTCCATTCAGCAGCTTTTAGCACTGCCTGATGCAACAAGGGTATTTGTTTGTCATGATTATCTGCCGGAACATCGTCAAACGGTGCAGTGGCAAAGCAGCGTCGCGGAGCAGCGAGCGGGCAATATTCATGTGCATACAGGCGTGGCAAAGGCTGATTTTATTGCGATGCGAGAAGCGCGTGATCAAACCCTTGGCATGCCACAGTTGATTTTGCCCGCTATTCAAATCAATATTCGTGCTGGAGAATTACCCTCTCCTGATGCTGATGGTCAGCGTTATTTAAAAATCCCCTTAGATATTTTGTAGAGATCGCCCTATGGCCGGTACCAGCCTTTTAGTATTACTCGATGATATTGCCGCAGTTTTAGACGACGTGGCCCTAATGACCAAGGTGGCGGCTAAAAAAACCGCTGGGGTGCTGGGGGATGACCTTGCCCTCAATGCCGAGCAAGTTTCTGGTGTGCGTGCAGAGCGCGAGCTACCCGTGGTGTGGGCGGTGGCAAAAGGATCATTTCGCAATAAATTGATTTTAGTCCCTGCGGCTCTGGCGATCAGTGCTGTGGCACCTTGGCTGATTACGCCCTTATTGATGCTAGGTGGGGCTTATTTATGTTTTGAGGGGTTTGAAAAGCTGGCGCATAAATTTTTGCATAATAGTACTGAAGAGCACGAAGATAAAGAGGCACTGCTTACTGCCGCAAATGATGCCGAGGTAGATTTAGTTGCCTATGAAAAAGACAAAATTCAAGGGGCGATTCGTACTGACTTTGTATTGTCAGCCGAAATTATTGTCATTGCCCTTGGAACGGTTGCCGGTACATCCATTGCATTTCAACTCGCTGTATTAAGCGTAATTGCCATTGTCATGACCGTTGGGGTGTATGGCTTGGTGGCAGGCATTGTTAAGCTGGATGATGCAGGCCTCTATCTGTGTAAAAAAACCGGCCGGGGCCTGTGGCTGCAAGTGCAGCATAGAGTGGGCCGCTTATGCTTGGTGGGTGCGCCTTATTTAATGAAAACGCTTACCGTGGTGGGCACTATTGCGATGTTTATGGTGGGAGGAGGGATTCTTACCCACGGCTTTGCACCTGCCCATGATTTTATCCATCATATCGCCCTAGCGGCGAGTGATATCGCCGGTGTTGGCCCTACGCTCTACATCGCATTGCCTATTTTATTGGATGCTGTGGCAGGCGTTATTGCCGGTGCAATCTTGCTCATGTTTGGAATAGTGGCTGCGCGTATCTTGAAAATATTTAAGCCACAGCGTGTGGATGTAAGGAGCTAGATCTTGGGGGGGGGGCATCGCCTCCCAAAAGCCTAAGCGCAGATATTCTATTAATAGGGCCAATGAATTTGGCCCTATTTTTTTGCCCTGTAAACAGCACAGGCTTACATTAAAATGAAAAAACAATAAATTTTATTAAAATATAAGAGTAGTGTAATTTAATTATCAATATTGTGTATTTTTTGTGAATGACTAATACTAGTTTCAAGTAAGCATTGCGTATTAAATTGGCAAGGATGATTCGCTTTGTTCCCTCTGGGTATTTAAATTTAGAGGGGTGGTAATGCTTATGTCACTCTTTAATTTACTTAAGGAAGAACGTATGAAACTGGCCAAATTAGCTGTATTTTCTCTATTGTCGATGAGTGCTCTGACTGCTTCGGCATCTATCCATTCCTTATCATTTGTTGGGGGGCATGATCTTTCTTCGACTAATTGGAATGATGTGTTTAGCTTGCAGCGGTTTGACGCTAATCTTGGAACGCTAACAGGTGTGAATGTAGATTTGTATGGCACGGTGAAGGGAAGCGCTAAGTATGAAAGTTTGGATGCTTCAGCGTCTAATGTGCAGATTGATTTAGGTGCAATCATCAAACTTGCAACCGTATCGGGTAAAAACTTGCTCACTATTAACCCGCTTGTGTCAAATGCCTATAGTGCTTCTGCCTATGATGGCATTACGGATTTTGGGGGTACATCGGGCAAAACATTAACGGGGCTATCTGCTAATGCCGCGGATTCAGAGGTGCTTAATAGTGCCAGCTGGTTATCTTTATTTACAGGCCCTGGAATGATTAATTTAAAACTGGCCGCACAGGCAGCATCTTCTGCCTCTGGGCCTGGTAATTTAACTACACAGTTTGCAACCAATGCGGCCGCTAATTACAAGATAACTTATACCTATGCGGTAACGCCTGTTCCAGAGCCTGAAACTTATGCCCTGATGGGGTTGGGCATGTTGGCGCTGCTGGTGCATCGTCGTAAGCAAGTTAAGTAATTTGACAAGCAGTAGCACTGCAATGGTGCTACTGCGTTTTTATCGTGTAGGTCTTGGTTCTGAGTATTGTCCCCCTAGCTAAGTAGGTAAAAATAGCAGCATTACATGCTGTAACTTATGCCGTTTTGCATGGGCGTTTGCTATGGCATGCTGATTTTTATATAGTTTCTGTAATAAAAAAATTCTAAATTCATTTGGATCGAAAAAAATAGCGCGGGTCGACATTTTTACAATGTTGGCGACGGCTTTAGTAAATTAATCCATATGGTGTAGATAGATAACTCGCTAATAAAGGTGTTTTCTTGTAATTGTTTTTTATATGGTATTGATTTTAATGAATTTAATTTATGGTGTTGCTGCTATGCCAACTAGGTGGGGAGTGTTGTCTGTGCGTGAGCAAACGGTAATGATTTGAATCTTGCTGTAGCTTATACAGCGAAAAGCATCAAAAATGCGGCTTGTTAATTTTTGATCTACTACACATGATGATGTTTATGGGCAAAAAGCACAGTAAAATTGGGCCACTGTTGAGTGGATGCTAGCGACCAGTAGCGCTTAAGTCTGGTATCCTATTTGTTTGGCTTGTGTGATATTTACTTAATGCAAGCTAGGACGGGCTAAAGTGAAGGTTGAGTGAATCAAGTAAAACAAGATGGCGAAACGCAGATGATTTCACTTTATCTTTTACTGCAATTGAAAAGTGCTTGCTAATTTATTAGCAAGCAAACGTAAAGAGTAGGTTTGTGGCTGATAATGATCAGGCAGCAGACTTAATTAACACCGAATAATAGGCCGGACCGATATTAGTTTAGATACTTTATCAAATGCTTAATTAGGTCGTGATAAAGTTTTTTTAAAGTGATAGATCGACTCGCCAAGAGACCCTAAAGAATGACCGATTTGCAACTAGGATCGCTGATTGTTGGTGGCGTGATTGTCGCCGCTGTCTATGCCTTCAATTGGTGGCAGGAATACCGCTATCGTCAGCAAGCCACCAAGGCCTTTGCTCGTAATGAAAGCGATGCGCTGCTGGATGTGCCCAAAAATATGGTGCGCTCAGCGGGGGCAAGCCGGATGGAGCCTAGCTTAGAGGCGGCTGAGCAGGCTCCTGAGCGCTTTGAGCCAGAGTTGGTCGAGCCAGAGCTTGAGGCCGCTCCTGCCTATCAAGCTCAAGCGGCTCCAGTGCGCGAGCCTTATATCGAGCCTATTGCTCCGGTAGCGCCGGTAGCGCCGGTAGCAGATCCAGCGCCTTATGTGCCTGAGCCGGTTAAGACTGCTGCGCCAGTCAGTGATGACAGTGAAGCACTCGCAAGTAGCCTGCTTGATTCATCTATTGATTTTGTTGCAGAAGTTCATGCCACAGAGATGATTGCAGCGGCAGATCTACCCGTATTTCGTGGCTCTAAGCGCGTCCAGGTAATGGGTTTAAGCCAAAATAATCGCTGGGAAGCCTGTTTGCCAAGTTCGCGTTCGCGTTATAAAGAATTGAAAATCGGCTTGCAATTGGCAGATCGCCAAGGCGCATTAAGCTCAGAGCAGCTCAATGCTTTTTGTATGTCGGTGCAGCAATTTTCGGATGAACATGAGGCGGTAGTGACTTTTCCGCAGCGCTCCGCTAAGTTGGCCGCTGCAACTAATCTTGATGAATTTTGCGCCAGTGTGGATGTATTGATCGGCTTGAATGTGATGGCAGCAAGCCGCCCGTTCCCAATGGAGCGCGTGCGTTTATTGGCCGAAAACGCAGGCTTGATTCGCAGCCCAGAAGGTGCGTTTCACTACCGTAGCGATTCAGGTAAAACCTTATTTACCCTGTCAAACTATGATCAGACGCCACTTGGTAATACTTCGAATGGCCTGACGCTATTATTTGATGTGCCGCGTGTAGCGGGTGGTGTGTCGGTATTTGATTATTTTGCTGAATTTGCACAGCACTTATCGGTGGCGCTCTCTGGTGAGCTGGTTGATGATAATAGCAAGCCCCTGACTGAGGCGAGCCTAGATAATATCCGCAAGCAATTAGGGGTGCTGTACGTAAAAATGGATGATAGGGGCATTGCACCAGGCTCTGTGGCGGCTTTGCGTTTGTTTGCATAGCCCTCAGCTAGGATGTGTTACTACAATGCCGCTGCTCGTCAGCGGCATTGCTACTTTTAGCTAGAAAGAGGCATCTTATGCTGTATTTTTTGTCTAGAGTGACGATATAGATTTATCGCTGTTACGCTGTGAGAAGGGTCATGAAACGCGCCCGATTAAGCTATGCGGCTCTCTGTTTGAGCTTGACTTCCTGTGCTGCCCTTCTGCCCGATTCAGAGCAAATTAGCCGTACTCCTTGGCCTGATTATCAAACGGCGGAGCAGGTGTTTAAAGGTGTTTCCTTGGAAACCACCAGTTTGCAGCAGTTGCATGCAATGGGGCTAGATCCAGCTAAAACGCCTAATATCATCGTACTGAGTTATGCCGATTTAATGCGTCGTCTCGCTTTAAGTGGCGCTGGCGAGCCGCGTTTATTAGCGCCTCAAATCCAAGCCTGTATTGCCGCCCAAACTTCGTGCTTTGCTTATGAAATTGAGCAGAAAAGCTCAGTCAGAAAGCGCTATGGCAATTTCTGGGCAGATTTTTTAAATTTTGAACGAAAGACAGTTATTTCTGGTTGGCATTTTGATGTCATCTTTATTATTCAAAATGAGCGCCTTGTTTATAAATTGTGGAGTGGTACACCAAGTATCGAGCAATTTGAACAAGAAAATACGCCGCTTGGGCCATTCCAAGGTATGGGAATCTCGATTTTGACTAAGTAATAAGCATGGGCCCAGCATTCTTTATACGTGTGTTGGGCTTCGCTATACTCGGCACCAAGTTATGCCTATTCAGTGGCTTATACATATGGCTGCTTAGTATGATGCAGGGCAATTGTTTACGCATAAAAAACGCAAAAGACATCAAATAAATAAGGGGATATTCCTGCCCGCAGGGGATGCTAAAACTTTGCGTGTTAATCCTTGTTATAAATCCTCCTTATTCCAACTTCCGCACAATCAATAGACAAATATGACTTCCTCCCTTCTCGATCAAGCACAGTTCTTACGCTCACAACTTCATCAATATGCCCATGAATACTATGTACTCGATGCCCCAACGGTGCCGGATGCTGAGTACGATCGCTTGTTCCGTGAGTTGCAAGCGCTGGAAATGGCGCACCCTGAGTTGGCATCCGCAGATTCGCCAACTCTGCGGGTAGGGGGCAAGCCTTTGCCGCAGTTTGTGCCGGTGACGCACAGCATTGCTATGTTGTCGATCCGCACCGAAACCGATGTTACGCCAGCGGGTGCGCTGGCTTTTGATGTCAGTGTGCGCAAAGAGCTGGATTTACCAGCGAGTGCCGCCGCGCTTGAATACGCTGCCGAGCTTAAATTTGATGGCTTGGCGATTAGCCTGCGTTATGAGAATGGGGTGCTGGTGCAGGCCGCTACACGGGGTGATGGGGCGACTGGGGAGGATGTGACGCAAAATATCCGCACCATCTTGCAGATCCCACTGCGTTTGCGTGCTGATGTAGCACCGCAGGTATTAGAAGTGCGTGGTGAAGTGTATATGCGGCGGGATGATTTTGATCGTTTGAATGAGCGTCAGCTGGCCGCTGGCGATAAAACCTTTGTCAATCCTAGAAACACCGCTGCAGGTGCGGTGCGCCAGCTGGATCCAGCGATTGCCGCTGCGCGTCCGCTGTCTTTCTTTGCCTATGGTTTGGGCGTGGTGGAGGGCTGGCCCATGCCGCAGACGCATTCCGCAATTTTGGATGCGCTGGCGCTATTGGGTTTCCCTGTATGTGCTGAGCGTGCCGTGGTGAATGGGGGGGCGGGATTGGCGCAGTTCCATGCCCACGTTGCACAGATTCGCGAAAGCCTGCCGTTTGATATCGATGGCGTGGTTTACAAAGTTAATGGTATGGCCTTGCAAAAAGAATTGGGCTTTAGAACCCGCGAGCCACGTTGGGCGGTGGCGCATAAATTCCCTGCGCAAGAAGCTTTAACTTTGGTTGAGGCGATTGATGTGCAGGTTGGCCGTACCGGTGCAATCACCCCTGTGGCCCGTTTGCAGCCGGTATTTGTGGGCGGTGTAACGGTGACCAATGCCACGCTGCATAACGAAGACGAAGCAAGACGTAAAGATGTGCGGGTCGGGGATACCGTTAGCGTTCGCCGTGCAGGTGATGTGATTCCAGAAGTGGTGAGTGTGGTGCTGGAGCGTCGCCCTATGAAAGACGTGCTGGGTGCGGATTTATTTTCACCCGCCCAAGCGCCGCTTTACCCCGCATTTAGCCTACCTAAAGTTTGCCCAGTTTGTGGCTCGCACGTAGTGCGCGAAGAGGGTGAGGCGATCGCGCGTTGCTCCGGTGGATTAAGCTGCTCGGCGCAGCGTAAAGAGGCGATTCGCCACTTTGCAGGGCGGCGCATGATGGATATCGATGGCCTAGGCGAGCGTTATGTCGAAAGCTTGGTTGATCTGGGTTATGTCAAATCGCTTGCCGATTTATATGCCCTAACGCTGGAAGATTTCCAGAGTATGAAGGCTGTCGCTGATGAGGCGGCGGGGGCTAGCGCAGAAAGTATTGCGCAGGGCCGCCTTGCTACTAAATGGGCAGAAAACCTACTGGAAGGCATTGCGGCAAGTAAGCAACCCTTATTGGCGCGCTTCTTGTTTGCGTTGGGCATCCGCCATGTGGGTGAATCCACGGCCAAAACCTTGGCTGATTGGCTGGGGCACTTAGCGCTGATCCGTTACGCCCCCGTGCCATTATTGCGAGCCTTGCCCGATATTGGCGATACGGTAGCCATCGCTATTTATGACTTCTTTAGTGAGCCCAAAAACCAACAGGCTTTAGACGCTTTGCTTGCCGCAGGTATTGCACCAAGGGATGAGCACGCACCAAGTGGGCAATTAAGAGACAAGCTGCACCCCGCCAGTCTGTACGCGTATTTAGGTGTGCCTAAATTATCGATCGTACGCAGCCAGCAATTGGCCGAAAGAGTCAATAGTTTGGCGGCCTTAGCCGAGGCCGATTGGCTGACGCTGACCTTCTTGCCTAGCGATGTGGCCAAAGCCCTGCTGGCATGGCTGGATGCAGAAGGGCAGCGGCAGTCTTTAAAAGAATTGGCGGCATGGTGTACTGATTTAGAAGGGCAGTTGCCAGAGCTAACTGCCGCGAATGAGGGTGTGTTTAAAGATAAAACACTGGTACTCACAGGGACGCTGCCTACTTTATCCCGAGATCAAGCCAAGGATTTGATCGAAGCGGCAGGGGGTAAGGTATCAGGCAGCGTGTCTAAAAAAACGCATTTCGTGGTGGCGGGCAGTGATGCGGGGAGCAAGCTGACTAAGGCGGTGGATTTGGGCGTATCTATTTTGGATGAGGGCGCACTGCTGAAAATGCTAGCTGGGGCTTAAGGTATAGGGTAAGTGTTTATCCTGTTAAACATTTGTGAATGTTGCAATGAGGGTTGACGTGAGTGTTTGTTTATATAAACATTGCAGCATGCGAAAGTCTGAAGCAATCCAACTGTTTGGCACCCAAACTCGTCTAGCCGATGCGTTAGGACTTGGGCGCTCTGCCGTTTCCCAGTGGCCCGATGAATTGGCACAGCGCCAAGCGGATCAAGTGCTGGGGGCGGCATTAAGGCTCGGTTTACTCTCTACTTCATATCAGGATTCCCAAATGCAAAAAGTACGCAAGGCCGTCTTCCCCGTTGCCGGTATGGGCACTCGTTTTTTGCCAGCCACCAAAGCTAGCCCAAAAGAAATGATGCCGGTGGTCGATAAGCCGCTGATCCAGTACGCGGTAGAGGAAGCGTTGGCGGCAGGTATTACCGAAATGATCTTTATTACTGGCCGTAATAAACGCAGCATTGAAGATCACTTTGATAAAGCCTATGAGTTAGAAGCCGAGCTAGAAGCCAAAAACAAACAAGCTCTACTGGAAATCTTGCGCGGTATTATTCCAAAATCAGTCAGCTGCATTTATATCCGCCAGCCAGAAGCCCTAGGCCTAGGCCACGCCGTGCTCTGCGCTAAGCCTGTTGTTGGAGACGAGCCATTTGCTGTGATTTTGGCAGATGACTTAATCGATGGCGGTGCCACCAGCGAAATGAAACGCATGGTCGATGTATTTAGTGATACCCATTGCTCTATTTTGGGCGTTGAGCAAGTGCCACAGCAAGACACCGGCTCGTACGGCATTGTTGAAGTGAATGATGGTAACGGTAAATTGAAAATCACCAATATCGTTGAAAAACCAAAGCCAGAAGAAGCCCCCTCTAATTTGGCCGTGGTGGGGCGCTATATTTTAACCCCGCGTATTTTCCACCACCTGCAACATGTGCAGCCAGGTAAGGGCGGTGAAATCCAGCTTACTGACGGCATCTTTGCCCTGATGCAAGAGCAGCATATCCTCGCGCATAAGATCATCGGTACACGCTACGATTGTGGTTCTAAGCTGGGCTACCTGAAAGCCACAATGGCCTATGGTATGAAGCATGGTGAAGTTGGTGAAGAGTTTTCGGCTTACGTGAAGAGCTTAAAAGCTTAAGTGCTATTTCAATAAGCTTGCAAAAAAGGCGACACCTCTGGTGTCGCCTTTTTTTTTGCTCTATGATGCTTAGTAAGCTGATCTAGATAAATATATGCTATTTCAGTATTTAATTCTGGCTTTGCACATATTGTTTTTTGCGGGTTTAGTCGGTTTTTTTATAAGGTTTGTAAATTTAAAAACGAATTTTATAAATATCTTAAGGAATCAAACATGAAGGTAGTCATTTTAGCCGGTGGTTTAGGCACTCGTTTAGGTGAAGAAACTGACGTGCATCCTAAGCCTATGGTTGAAATTGGCGGGCGGCCTATTTTATGGCACATCATGAAAATGTATTCGCATTATGGTTATAACGAGTTTGTTATTTTGCTGGGATATAAAGGAAATTTAATTAAAGAGTTTTTTGCTAATTATTTTCTTTATCAGGGTGATGTAACCATTGATTTAAGTAATAACCAGATTGAAGTACACCGCAATCAGTCAGAGCCATGGAAAGTCACTTTATTAGAGACCGGCTTAAAAAGCCAAACCGGCGGGCGTATTCTGCGAGCCAGAGATTACTTGGGTGATGAAGATTTTATGCTGACCTATGGCGACGGCGTTTCAGATGTGGATATTGCAGCCTTATTGGCGCAGCACCAGCAGCATGATGGCTTAGTGACAATGACGACAGTTCAGCCTGAGGCCCGCTTTGGTATGGTCGATCCTGATTCAGCTGGGTTTATCCGCGAATTTAAAGAAAAACCGATTTCTGATCAGGCTTGGATTAATGGCGGCTTTATGGTGTGCCGCTCAGGCGTGTTTGATTATATTAAAGAGGGGGATCTGACCATATTTGAGCGTCTTCCTCTCGAAGAGCTGGCCAGTGATGGCAAACTACTTGCCTATAGGCATACAGGTTTCTGGAAATGCATGGATACCTTGCGGGATAAAATTCAACTTAATCAGCTTTGGGACCAAGGCAAAGCGCCATGGAAGCAATGGGATGAATTGGGCTAGATAGTTTCGGTTTGCCTGTCGGTATGCGGCTATTAGGAAATGCATGGATACCTTGCGGGATAAAATCCAACTTAATCAGCTTTGGGACCAAGGCAAAGCGCCATGGAAGCAATGGGATGAATTGGGCTAGATAGTTTCGGTTTGCCTGTCGGTATGCGGCTATTAGGAAATGCATGGATACCTTGTGGGATAAAATCCAACTTAATCAGCTTTGGGACCAAGGCAAAGCGCCATGGAAGCAGTGGAATGAATTGGGCTAGATAGTTTCGGTTTGCCTGCCGGTATGCGGCTATTAGGAAATGCATGGATACCTTGTGGGATAAAATCCAACTTAATCAGCTTTGGGACCAAGGCAAAGCGCCATGGAAGCAGTGGGATGAATTGGGCTAGATAGTTTCGGTTTGCCTGCCGGTATGCGGCTATTAGGAAATGCATGGGTACCTTGTGGGATAAAATCCAACTTAATCAGCTTTGGGACCAAGGCAAAGCGCCATGGAAGCAATAGAATGAATTGGGCTAAAAATGTTTGCTGATTGTTATCGCGATAAAAAAGTATTTATTACTGGGCATACTGGCTTTAAAGGCAGCTGGTTAAGTCTGTGGTTAAGCCAATTATCCGCCAAGGTCTATGGCTATGCTCTGGCTCCTCTAGAGGGCGAGCGTTCGCATTACGCTCAGCTTGCGTTGCCTATTGAATCTACCATGGCGGATATTCGTGATTTTGCAAGGCTAAGTGCGGCTCTACAGGAAGCAAGCCCAGAGATTGTCTTTCACTTGGCCGCCCAACCTTTGGTGCTAGAAAGCTACCGCGATCCGCTCAATACCTGGAACACCAATGTGATGGGAACGGTTAATCTGCTGGAAGCCTGCCGCCACGTACCTTCAGTCAAGGCCGTGGTGGTGATTACCACGGATAAGTGTTACCAAAATCAGGAGTGGCCTTGGGGCTACCGTGAGGTAGACGCGCTGGGTGGGCATGATCCTTATAGCGCCTCTAAAGCTGCGGCTGAGCTTGTGGCAGCATCTTATCGCGCCAGTTTTTCTAGCGCACATCGGCCTCAGCCCCTTCTTATTGCTACGGCAAGAGCGGGTAATGTTATTGGTGGGGGTGATTGGGCGCAAGATAGACTCGTGCCCGATGCGGTACGCGCCGTGCAGGCTGCAAAGCCCGTTGAAATTCGTAACCCTAGGGCAGTTCGCCCTTGGCAGCATGTGTTGGAGCCTTTGTCGGCCTATTTATTGATTGGTCAGCGCCTCTTGGCTGGGGATGTTTTCGCTGCTAAGGCATGGAATGTGGGGCCTAGCGAGCGTGATGTCGCCTCTGTTGCGGCTGTATTAGATGGTATGGCAGAGCACTGGCCAGCGCTACAGTGGCAGGCGACGGATGCATCTGCGCACGAAACGCAGGCGCTGCGGTTGGATTCATCCCTTATTGCAGCAGAATTAGGCTGGCATCCCGTCTGGCCACTATCCCGTGCTTTGTTTGAAACCGCAGCTTGGTACCAGCGCGCAGATTTGGCACATTTACATACTTTGCCTCAGCTAAATGCTTATCTGCACGATGCAATAGATGCCAAATTAGGCTGGGCTTGCTGATGCAAGTGCAGCGCTCAGCGATGGCAGGCGTGGCTGTGCTAGAAACAGATCGGCACGGCGATGCACGGGGGAGCTTTGCACGCTGGTTTTGTGAGAATGAGCTGGCCGATGTGTTGGGCGGCTCGGTGATTCGGCAAATCAATCACTCGCATAGTGCGCAGATGGGTACGGTAAGAGGGCTACATTTTCAATACTCACCCTATGCCGAAAAGAAAATTGTGCGCTGTCTAGTGGGGCGGGTGTTTGATGTGGTGGTGGATTTACGTGCGGGCTCGGCTACTTTTTTGCAGTGGCAGGCGGTTGAATTATCTGCTGATAATCATAAAGCCTTACTGATTCCTGAAGGCTGCGCCCATGGTTTTCAGACCTTAACGGACGATGTACAGCTACTCTATTTACACACGGCCCCGTATACGCCGGAAGCAGAATCGGCTGTTGCCTATAATGATCCTTGCATCAATATTGCTTGGCCTTTAGCTGTGAGCGTGGTATCGGACCGAGACAAGCAGCATGCCCATTTGCCAGTCGATTTCCCTGGAATTACTTTATGAAATGTCGTCACTGCGCATCCCCCTTGCATTTGGATTTTATCGATCTGGGCTTTGCTCCTCCTTCAAACGCCTATCTTGGTTTGGATGATTTATCTCGACCTGAGCTTTATTACCCACTTCGGGTCAAAGTATGTGAAAGCTGCTGGCTAGTGCAAACCGAAGACTTTGCCCAGCGCGATGCTTTTTTTAACGCGGATTACGCCTACTTTTCATCGGTTTCCTCTTCTTGGCTTGCGCATGCACAGCATTACGTTGCGATGATCACTGCCCGTTTGGGGCTGACCAGTGCTTCTATGGTGTGGGAAGTGGCTGCTAATGATGGCTATCTGCTGCAGTATGTTGCAGCGCGAGGGATTCCTTGCCTAGGAATTGAGCCAACGCATGGCACGGCTGAGGCGGCAAGGGCGAAGGGCTTGACGGTTGAAGAGGTGTTTTTTGGCCAGCAAAGTGCCGCAGCGCTGCGCAATCACTATGGCTTGGCCGATTTAATTGTGGCAAATAATGTGTTGGCCCATGTGCCCGATATTAATGATTTTGTTGCTGGCCTTGCCACTGGCTTGGCTCAGGGCGGAACCATTACGCTAGAGTTCCCTCATTTATTAGCGCTGATTATTCACTCGCAGTTCGATACCATCTATCACGAGCATTACTCCTATCTTTCCTTACTGGCCGTGCAGCGTATTCTGGCAGCGGCAGGCTTGCGAATTTATGATGTTGAGCGCTTAAGTACACATGGCGGCAGCTTACGGGTTTATGCCTGCCATCAGCAGGCTAAGCAAGCTAGCTCGGCAGCGGTTTTAAATCTGATTGATGAAGAAATAAGCGCAGGCTTAAATCAGGCTCATGTTTATCGTCAGTTTCAGCAGCAGGCCATTACAGTGCGTTTAGCGCTCACCGCTTTTTTGCTGGAACAACACCGTGCGGGTAAACGTGTGCTGGCGTATGGCGCGGCAGCGAAGGGCAATACTTTGCTCAATTACGCAGGAATCGATGCGGTGTTGTTGCCCATGGTGGCGGATGCCGCGCCTTCTAAGCAGGGCAAATATCTACCGGGTAGCCATATACCAATCCTTACGCCTACCGAACTCATTCAGGCTCGCCCAGATTATGTCCTGATTTTGCCGTGGAATTTAAAAGCCGAAGTGATGCAAGAGCTGGCGGTGATCGCAGAGTGGGGCGGGCAGTTTGTTACGGCGGTGCCTAAGCTACAGATCATAAAAAGTACCGTGCGATGAAAGTTTTACTCACGGGGGCGAGTGGTTTTTTGGGGCGCTATGTATTGCAAGCACTACATCGCCAGAACGTGCCGGTGCTTGAGTTGGGGAGACGCCATTCGGGACAGGATTTAGGTACAGAATTTATTTATGCTGATTTACAAGAGGCCAGCGATCTTGGTGCGCTATTAAAAGATAGCGGTGCAACCCATTTATTGCATTTGGCATGGTGCACGGAACACGGCAAATTCTGGACAGCACCCGCTAATTTAGCTTGGGTCAATATTACCCTGCAGTTGCTGGAAGCTTTTTGTGCGCAAGGTGGAAAACATGTGACGGTAGGTGGTACATGTGCAGAATATGACTGGTCTTATGGCTACTGTGACGAGGATAAAACGCCGCTTATTCCTGCGACGCTTTATGGTGTATGCAAGGATGCTACTCGACGAATCATCATGGCCCGTTGTGAGTATTATCAAATTCCCTGTGCTTGGGGGCGTGTATTTCTACCTTATGGCCATGGCGAAAATAGCCAACGGCTTATTCCTGCATTAATCGATATCTTTCAAGGGAAAAGAGCTGCATTTGGAGTGAATTCCAATGTCTATCGCGATTTTCTGCATGCATCTGATGTGGCGGATGGTTTTATTACGCTACTTAAGCACCATGCATATGGTGCATTTAATATTTCATCGGCAGAGCCAGTACAGATTCGAGATTTGGTCATTAAAATTGCGGGGAGTTTGAATGCAGATCCTCAGCGTGTACTGGGCTTACCTGCCCAACGCCAAGGTGAGCCGCACTTATTGTTGGGCGACAATAGCAAATTAATGGCTTTGGGCTGGCAGCATAAGATTTCAATTCTACAAGATTTAAAATTATTACCGGCAAAGGCGTAATGATGAATGATAAATGTCCAATATGTGAAGCTAAAACACTTGGCTTTTTACAGCGCGATCAAGTACCCGTGCATCAAAACCTTGTTTTTGTAGAGCATATTGCTGCGCAAAAGGCGGTAAGGGGTGACTTACTGATGCAAGTGTGCGAAAGCTGCGGTTTTGTGCACAATCGTGCTTTTGATCCATCGTTGCTTTCTTATGGTGATCATTATAATAATTGCCAGTCATGCTCCCCATTTTTTGATCAATATCTTGATGGCTTAGTTGAGTATTTAGTTGAAAAGCAAGGTGTACGCAATTGCCAAATTGTAGAAATAGGATGTGGAAAAAACGCGGATTTTTTAAAAAAATTGCTGAATTATCCCAGCGCTAATAACAAAGGGGTTGGGTTTGACCCTAGCTATACAGGTAATGGAAGTGAATTAGAGGGCAGGTTAATCGTTTACCCTCGCTATTACGATGACAGTTGTAGCGACGTTATTGCGGATGTGGTGATTTGTCGCCATGTGATTGAGCACGTCGCCGACCCTTTGGTATTACTACGTTCAGTTCGCGTGGCTTTAAAAAACAATCCTAATGCCAAGATTTTTTTTGAAACGCCTTGCGTAGACTGGATATTAAAAAATAAAGTAGTATGGGATTTCTTTTACGAGCACTGCTCTTTATTTAATAGTCATTCACTTTGTTTAGCTTTTGAATTGGCTGGTTTTAGTGTGGTGAAAATAGACCATGTGTTTGGAGGTCAATATCTTTGGTTGGAGGCGAGGCTAACAGAAGAAAAAAAATTAAATAGCAGCAATCATCATGCAAGCAGTGAGCTGGCACAGCAGTATGGTGCTGCTATCCATGAGCGGACTACGCAGTGGAAAAATAAACTGCTTAGCCTCGCTACACAAGGGCCAGTGGCGTTGTGGGGGGCGGGGGCGAAGGGGGCAACATTAGCCAGCTTAATTGATGCTGATGGTGAAATCATTGACTGCATCGTAGATCTCAACCCTGGGAAGCAAGGTTGTTATCTACCAGGCTCGGCCCACTTGATTGTGTCCCCTCATGAGTTAAAAGCACGAAAAGTAAAAGCTGCGATATTGATGAATCCAAATTATCGAGCAGAAAATATAGCCTTGCTAGCAGAACTAAATATCGAAATAGCGTTAATTGATTTAGAAGAAATATAAGTGGTTTTTAAATAATTGAGTTTATTGAAAATAACTGGAATAGATTCAGGCTGTTTCTGCTGCAATCAATTTTAAATTTAATAAAGAGGTGCGTTATGCAAGAAAATACAAAATTTAAAGATGAATGTCAGCGTGAGATTCTGGCTCAGGCAAACGATGTAAGTTTGCGGTCACTCACATCAGACTGGTTTTTAAAGTCCAATGAGTATAAATACTCCTATCACTTTGAGAGCCTAGGGCGGCCCATTATTCAATATCCTCAAGATATGATTGCTATGCAAGAATTGATATGGAAAATAAAACCGGATCTTATTATTGAAACGGGAATTGCCCATGGTGGCTCGCTGATTATGAGTGCCTCAATGTTAGCCATGCTTGATTATTGTGATGCTGTGGAACAAGGAAAAACGCTTGATCCACATGCTGCTGGACGTAAAGTGCTAGGGGTAGATATTGATATTCGCCAGCATAATCGGGAAGCGATCCTCGCTCATCCATTGGCTCATAAAATTGAAATGATTCAAGGTTCGTCGATTGATCCAGAGATTGTTAATCAGATTAAAGATATAGCGGCAGGGTATACCAAAATATTGGTGTGTCTTGATTCTAACCATACCCACGATCACGTTTTGGAAGAGCTTAAAGCCTATGCTCCAATGGTTTCAATAGGCAGTTATTGTGTTGTATTTGATACGGTTATCGAAGATATGCCGGCTGATTCGTTTCCACATCGCAGCTGGGGGCCTGGCGATAATCCTAAAACAGCTGTCCATGCCTATTTAAAGCACTTGGCAATAAGCCAAGTGACTGCACTAGATGGATATAAATTAAACTATGAGATAGATAGCCTTATTGAATCGAAGATTATGCTTACAGTTGCGCCTGATGGATATTTGAAGCGTATTGATGGTTAAGGTAATTCCTTTGTGCTAAAAAATATAATTAGTACGAATAGGTGCGTATAAATTGACTATGAGATAGTGGTTTTTAGTTTTAATGGGGAATGCATTATGGTTGATATTTACTTAAATGAAAACATAGACTGAAATTGACGCTGGCGGCTTATTTGTTAAGGCTGCTTGTTGGAATTTAGTGTTGTTTTATAAAATAAAAGTATGGGGAATTATGCCCTATTAATGATGAATAAATACTTTTCCTTGTTTTTTTAGAAAAGGCGTAGATGCAATTTATCTGTTGAGTAGTTGATTCAGCCAGTGGCGCTGCTGAAAAATATGTCTATGTTAGGGCTGATTGTATTGTTAATTCATAATGGATAAAATAAATGGCAAAATATACGAAAGATCTCACGCTTGTTTTGTTTACGCACAATAGGAAAAAATTCTTAGAGAGATCTATTGCGTACTATTCAACATTCCCTTTTAAGTTGTTGATTTTAGATTCTTCTATTGAATCTAATGTTTCTTTGTTGAGTAAGTATAAAAATTTTGATATTGATTATATTCACTATGAATTTCATGCGTACTCCGATGTTATAAAAAAGGTAAAATATGGTGCGTCACTAGTTACTTCGCCATATGTTTTGTTTATTGCCGATGATGACTTTACATTGTTAGATGGCATAGTTGAAAGTATGGATTTTTTAGTAGATAACCATGATTACTCAGTATGCCATGGTTATTCAATGATGTATCTTGCCGATGCTAAAGAAGTTCACTATTTTCAATATGCAAAAAAAATAAATGGCGATTACGCCGAGCAAAGAAGAGATAGAATATTGTCTTTTATGGGGGAGTATCAACCACCATTTTATGCCGTACAAAGAACGAATGCACTCGTGAGTTGGTTCGCAGATGTTAATGATGATATTCTTTTAGAATTTAATGAATTTGGGCATGCCTTTCAATTGCTTAATATGGGTAAAGCCCATGTTTTGCACTCACCTTTTATGGTGCGTGAATTTAATTATCCCTTTTCAGACCATTTAACTGATTTAAAAATGGCAATGGAGCTGGCTAGCTTTCATCCTGAAAAAAGAAAAGCATTTTATTCTCGTCTTGAAGATTTACTGATTAGTGCAGATGCGCAATATAGCCCAGCTGAAGCCCGTCAGCTCATTGAGCATTCAGTAACTGCGCTGGTAGATTGTTTAGGGGCGCAAACATCGCTGCAACTGGCTGAGCTTTTCTTTTCAACTGCCGAATCTATACCGCAAAAACCAGATTGGACTTTCTTGGCTAAGCAGCCAATCACTGAGTTACCATTTTATAGTGCTGATTTTTTTAATAAATTGGCTGAAATTGATACGCTGATTAGGGTTATGCCTTGCGGTAAGTTGCAGCTTGAAAATTTGAGCAAACTACCCACCCAAGAAAATGACCCCTATGTGCGTTTAAGAATAGAGCAGGGGCATTTTGCTGATGAGCTTGCACTGATTGCTCCGCGTGTTGCGGTGGTCTTGCATCTTTTTTATCTTGAGCAGTGGGTGGATATTCAGCCTTTATTAAAAAATATTCCTTATGAATTTGATTTGTTTGTATCCACCGTTGCAGAAAATTATCCTGTAGCTAAGGATTTGCTTGCTCAAGATTTTCCTGAGGCGGCCCTCAGTATTACTGAAAACCGTGGCCGAGATATTGGGCCCTTGTTTAGTCTTTTGCAGCAAAGCAATTTAGCGTCTTATGATTTTGTTTGTAAATTGCATACTAAAAAATCACCACATTTAGATCCTGAGCTGGTACAAAAATGGCGTGAAGAGTTGTTGATTTCATTGCTGCCTTCCAAAGAAGGCGTGCAGGCTATTTTTGATTTATTTAATAGCCGCCCAGAGGTGGGTATTGTGACGGGGGCGGGCGTGCTGGTGCATGCGCATTACACTCCCGGCGGCAATGTTGGCTTGCTGCGCGAATTAGCCGCGCGGCTGGGGTTTAATTTAGATGAAACGGCTTATGAGTTTCCTGGCGGATCGATGTTCTGGTGCCGTGGGCGGGTGTTTAATTCATTTAATGCACTGAATATTTCTATTCATGATTTTGAGCCAGAAACGGGGCAAACCAATGGCACGCTGGCGCACGCGATTGAGCGTTTGTTTCCGTTAATTGCTTATCATCAGGGCTTGTTAACGGTGGATGCAGGTTATCAGGGGCATGTGCCTAATCCACGTTTTCCTAATAGTAGCGAAGAGTATTTGCACTGGCTAAGTAAGCAAGAACTAAGTATTACTGAGGCTAAGTTATTTGATCTGCACGCACAAACTGTGACTTTGCCTAAGGTTAAAATTTGTATTGTTGATCGTTTTGCCAATAAAAGCGGTTTAATTGCTTCAATTAATAGCGTTTCACGCCAGTTTTATGCCGATGTAGAATTATTGGTGTGCTCAAGCGCGGCCAATCCTATGCCAGAGTCTGGGATTGAATGGATTCAAGTTAAAGATGGATTTTATTCTGCCGTGCTGGCGGCTTTAGCCCAGCAGCAGGGCGAATGGCTAGGGCTGATGGAGGCCGGTGATCAGCTCACTATGAGCGGCTTATTGCTGGCTATGCATCAGCTGGCCGATCACCCAGATTGGCAAGCGGTTTATTTTGATGATGATGTGATGAATGCCGACGGCCGGCCAGCCTGCCCGCGCTTTAAGCCTGATTTTGATATTAATTTATTACGCAGTATTCCTTATGCCGATGGCTTTTTATTGCTCAGAGCCAATGCGGCTTCGGCGGATATATACCATCAGCTTGAAGGCTGGGGTGGCGAGCAGCTCACGCTATTATTGCATTGCTATGAGCAATATGGGGCGAAATCGATTGGGCATATCCCAGAGCTTGTTACTCATCTGCAGATTAATGATGCCAGAACTTTATCCGATCCTCGTCGTTATAAAGATTTCTCTCAATTAATCGAAATGCATTTACAGCGTTCAGGGATTGAGGCTGAAGTATTGCCTAATGGCCGAGTAGAGGGTGCAGTGCGGGTGAAATATGCGCTGCCAGAGCGCCCACTTGTGAGCATTATTATTCCGACTAAAAATCAGCTGCCTATGCTGCAACGCTGTATTGAATCTATTTTGGAGAAAACCCGCTATCCAAATTATGAAATTATTATTATTGATAACAATAGTGATGATCCGCTGGTGCAGCCATATTTAGAGCAGCTTGAATTATTACTCAGTGATCGTTTACGGGTATTTTCTTACCCACACGCATTTAATTTTTCTGCCATTAATAATGCCGCTGTCGGCCAGGCCAATGGTGAGTATCTGCTGTTATTAAATAATGATACGGCCATGATTCAGGACAGCTGGCTGGATGAGCTATTGCATCATGCCATGCGGCCAGAAGTAGGAATTGTGGGCGCTAAGCTGCTGTATCCAAATGGCCTAGTCCAGCATGCAGGCGTGGTGCTTGGCTTGCGTGGGCCAGCTGATCACCCGTTTATTGGCGCTTCGCTGGAGGAATCTGGCTATATGCACCGGCTGCAGCTAGATCAGCAGTATTCGGTGGTGACGGCTGCCTGCATGATGATCCGAAAATCTGTGTATGAGCAGGCAGGGGGGATGGATGAGCAGGACTTCAAGGTTTCTTATAACGACGTTGATTTATGCCTAAAGGTGAGAGAGCTGGGCTATTCAGCGGTTTGGACCCCTTATTCAGTGGTGATGCACGAGGGGAGCGTGAGTCAGACGCAAATTAACCCTGATAAGGCCGCGGCTAAGCAATTGCGCTTTGAAGGTGAGCAGCAGGCCATGTATCGCAAGTGGCGGCCAGAGATAGGCAATGACCCTGCATATAATAAGAACTTAACCCTGAGTGGTAATGGTTTTGAATTAGAGCACCGCTCGCTCTTATCTTGGCGGCCATTAAGCTGGAAGCCTTTACCTGTGGTGCTTTGCCATCCGGCTGATCAGACTGGCTGCGGGCAATACCGTATTTTGCAGCCTTTTGCCGCGATGCAAGAGGAGCAGAAAATCTCTGGAGCGATTGCTTTTGAGCTGTTTCCGGCGTTTGAGTTGGCAAAGTTTGCCCCTGATGTGATGGTTTTTCAGCGGCAGATTTCGGCCCAACAAATTGATTTTTTGCGCCTATCCAAAGCCTGCTCGCCTTCCTTTAAGGTTTATGAGTTGGATGATTACCTGCCCAATATCCCGATTAAAAGTGCCCATCGCTCGCATATGCCTAAAGACGTGGTGAAGTCTTTACGTAAGGCGCTGACCTTTGTTGACCGTTTTACGGTGTCAACTGATGAGCTGGCCAGTGCTTATCAGGGGATGCATTCGGTCATGCATGTCGTAAACAATTACTTGCCTGTGCCACTTTGGGGGGATTTGCACTCAGCAAGAAATCAGGGGAAAAAGCCACGCGTGGGCTGGGCGGGAGGCGCGAGCCACACGGGTGATTTAGAGTTGATAGAGAGCGTGGTTAAAGCGCTTGCCGATGAAGTTGAATGGGTATTCTTTGGCATGTGCCCAGATAAGCTGCGCCCCTTTGTGCATGAGTTTCATGCGGGTGTGCCGATTGGCCTTTATCCGGCAAAGCTAGCTAGTTTGAATCTTGATTTAGCTTTAGCGCCTTTAGAGCAAAATATTTTCAATCAGTGCAAAAGTAATTTGCGTCTTTTAGAGTATGGCGTATGCGGCTTCCCAGTGATTTGTACGGATATTGCGCCGTATCGAGGTAGCTTGCCGGTTACGCGGGTAAAAAATAAGCACAAAGACTGGGTAGACGCGATTCGGGATCATTTAGCCGACCTAGATGCCAGCGCCCGGCTAGGGAGTACTTTAAAAGCAGCAGTATTAAAAGACTGGATGCTAGATGGAGGCAATCTAGATAAATGGCGTGCAGCTTGGTTGCCTAATTAAGGGGATGAGGTTTGTTATTAGCTTGGTGGGAACAAACCTCAATCGCTTTGTTTGCTGTTAGTGATTGAAAAAAGATTACAAATAGTCCTCAAGTTTATCGGTGCTCTTCCGATAAAGCATACAAGGGCTTACTTATATGCCTGAAACACTAAGCACCGATTCCAGGACAAGCAAGGGGAAGTACCATGTCTCAAGTCATTAACACCAACGTACCATCACTCAATGCGCAGCGAAATTTAAATACCTCGCAAATGAGCTTAACCAATTCTCTGCAACGCTTGTCCTCGGGTCTGCGTATTAATAGTGCCAAGGACGATGCAGCGGGTCTGGCGATTTCAGAGCGTTTCACTTCCCAGATCCGCGGTATGGATCAAGCCAAGCGTAATGCCAACGATGGTGTTTCACTTGCGCAAACGGGTGAAGGCGCTTTAGGCCAGATGGGCGATATTTTACAACGTGTACGTGAGCTGGCTGTTCAGTCTGCTAATGCCACCAACACTTCAAATGACCGCTTAGCGATCAACTCTGAAGTAACACAGTTAGTCTCTGAGCTCGATCGTTTTGCAACTTCTACCGAATTTAACGGCCAGAAATTATTTGACGGTAGCTTTACTGCAGCAACATATCAGGTTGGTGCAAATACTAACCAGACTATTACTGCTAATACTGCAAATTTGCGCACCAACCAATATGGTACTTACCAGATGGGTGTGGGTAATGGCACTGGCAATCTAGCTACAACCAATTCTGTTTCTGGCTCTACAGCTGTAACTGCAGGTGCTACGGGTACGGTAAATGTGGATGGTGCCGCTGTTACTTCTTCTGGCTCATTCAGTATTAACGGTACCAATATTTCGGTTTCTGGTACAGATATGGCAAAAGATCTTGCCAATAAAATCAATGCAGCCGGAACAGGCGTAACCGCCACTGCACGTACTGAAGTCAACTTAGGTTTGGCCTCTGGTACATACAGCTTAACTGCAGCTTCAAAAAGCAGCACATTTGAGTCAGTGTCTTTTAACGTGAATGACTTGGATAACAACGGCAAAATTGAAGCCGATGAATATTCGCAAGCGATTCAGGCGTTTAATGCCAAGTCTTCTAAGACGGGGATTACCGCTGAGCTGGCGACTTTCCAAGATTCTTCTAAAACCACTCAATATGCATTGAAGCTAACTGCTGCAGATGGCTCAAACATTGCGATAAGTAATGACCCAAGTAATGCCAGCGGTTTTGGTGGTGGCGTTACTAAATGGGATATGGATGTAACTAATTCCAGTGGTGCTATCCAGTATATGGCCAGTGGTCAGGCTGGTGCAATTTCTACATCGGCGGCGGGTTCGGGGGTAGTGACTTTCGGTGGTCAGGTTGTACTGAACTCTACTAACTCATACTCTGTAACAACCAGCGGTGCCGGTTTTGCTTCTGGTGTGTTGGCGGTGGGTGGTTCTTCTACCACTACGGCTTTAACCAGCGGTGCAGCTTATGCATCTACCCTGAAAACTGTTGAAAAGTTAGATATCTCAACGGTTGAAGGTTCTAACCAAGCTTTACGTGTGGTTGATGACGCTTTGTCGACAGTAAACGACCAACGTGCTAAGTTTGGTGCGCTGCAAAGCCGCTTCACTGCTACGATTAATAATCTGGCCACAACGTCAGAGAATATGAGTGCAGCGCGTAGCCGGATTAGAGATGCAGATTTCGCAAGTGAAACTGCTGCGCTGACCCGAGCTCAAGTCTTGCAACAAGCAGGTACAGCGATGTTAGGTCAGGCTAATGCCCTACCAAACCAAGTGCTAAGTTTGCTGCGCGGTTAAGTTTAAGCTAGGCTTAAATGAGTCAAGGCCCCGGCAAACTCGTGTTGCTGGGGCGTTTCTACAGGAAGGTGTATCATGGATATTCAATCAACATCGCAGCTTGTACCCGCTGTTGCGGCAAAAAGTGTTAGTGAACGCTTTCATGATGTGCCTCCGCCTTCTAGTGAGCAGGTAAAGGTAGCCAGTGCAGAGCCGGTTAAAGTGAGTCCTGATGCGGTACAGGCGCTTAAACCCGCAGCGGACGCTAAAGAAGTGAAGCAGGCTGTAGAGAAGTTAAATCAAGCGGTTCAAGGTTTTTCTGATAGCTTGCAGTTCTCTGTTGAAGAAGAAACTAAGCTACCTATTGTCAAATTAATTGATACCAAAACAAAAGAAGTGATTCGACAATTCCCAAGCGAAGAAGCCATTTCTATTGCAAAGGCAATTGATCGATTTCAGGGGCTTTTAATTAAAGATCGTGTCTAGTTTGGCCGATATATTGAATACATAAATAGGGAGGCTATCATGGCTGGAATTTCTTCTTTAGGCTCAGGTTCAGGGATGGATTTATCGGGCTTGATTGATAAGCTAATGACTGCTGAAAAAGCGCCATTAAAAGATTTACTGCTTAAAGAAGCATCATACCAAGCTAAAATATCTGCCTATGGCTCTGTAAAAAGTGCTTTGTCTGCGTTTCAAACATCACTAAAAAACCTCTCCAGTGTACAAACGTTCAGAAGTACAACGGCTACGTTGGCTGATTCATCGATTGCAACCGTTACATCGAATAGCCTTGCTCAGCCTGGCTCGTATAGTCTAGAAGTTTCACAGTTAGCTCAAAATCAAAAACTCACATCAAATGCCTTTAGCAGTATTAATACGGGCTTGGGTACGGGTACGCTTACAATTCAACTAGGCACGGTTGATAAGCATGATACGGATGCTACAAGCGATGACACTTTTACTGCCAATGCAAAAAAACCTTCGTTTTCTATCGACATTACTTCCAAAAACAATACCTTAGCAGGGGTGCGTGATGCAATTAATCTCGCTAATCAAGGTGTAAGTGCCAGTATTTTAAATGATGGTACCGGCAGTCGCTTAGTTTTAACCAGTAAAGATTCTGGTGCTGAGAACTCAATAAAAGTATCGGTCATTGATGCCGATGGCAATAGCACGGACACTGCAGGGTTGTCTGCATTGGCTTACGATCCGGCAGGAGCGCGTAATTTAATTGAAACTCAGGCAGCGAAAGACGCTAAATTTAAAATTGATGGTATTAATGTTAGCAAGCCTACTAATTCAGTAACGGATGCTATTCAAGGTTTAACCATTAATTTAACTAAAGTTTCTTCACCAACTAGTACCGGTGCAACTACGCTTGCGCCGACCACGATTACGATTGGTTCAGATTTATCTGGGCTTAAAGATTCTATTAAAGGTTTTATTAAATCTTATAATGAATTGAACAAAACGCTCAAAGACGTTTCAAGTTATACGCCTGGTAATGCAACGACCTCTGCTAAAGCTGCACCGCTCAATGGTGATTCAGCTATTCGTTCTATTCAAAATCAAATGCGCGCAGTAGTCAATGAAATGCAGGGTGAGGGGAGTTATTTTAAATCCCTGAGTGATATTGGTGTTTCATTTAGTGGCTATCAAACTGATGCTAAAGGCACAATTATTGGTGGAACGACACCTAAGGGTGATTTATCACTTAATGAGGCAAAATTACAGGTGGCTATTGCAAGCCACCCTGGGGATGTTGCCAATTTATTTACGGTTAATGGTATTTCAAGTAGCAATCAAGTTACCTTTTTGGCTGGATCTTTGGCGACTCAATCGGGTAAATATGCGGTTGAGGTGACTACCCCTGCTAGCCAAGCAAAATATAGCGGCTCTGCGCTCTCGTTTCTTAAAGTTGATGCAACAAATAATACTAAGAATGTCGCTTTAGGTGGAGTCAGCGCCAGTATTGCCATTGATAATAATGATTACACAACAGAAAGCTTGGCTGCTCAAATTAAATCTAAAATTGAAGCTGATTCAACTTTGTTTACCTCTGGCACAGATACTATTAAAGTTGAATTCAATAAGTTGAATAAAAACTTTGATATTAGCCGTGAAAGAACAGTTGCTGGCTCGCCCGCAACGATTCAAAAAGACTCAATGGCTTTAAGTGTTGCTTCTGCTCCTAAGCCCATTACCATTGATGAAAATAATAAAACATTATTGGTTTCCGTCGATGGTGTGAATAGTCAAATTATTACGCTGGGTAAAGGTAGCTATGCCACCATGGCGGATTTGGCGGCAGAAATGCAGTCAAAAATTAATAGTGATACTTCCTTGGTTAAAGCAGGCAAAACTGTAGGCGTCGCTTTTAATGAAGCAACTAGTCAGTTTGATTTATCCTCCGGCCTATATGGGAAAGATTCAAAAATTAAAATTACAGGAGTGGGTAACTCAACCACGAGCACTTCTGCGGCAACTTTAGGTCTAGTCATTGGCGGATATTCTGATACGTCTTCTGGCCCAACCGTTGGTTATACCTATACCGTAGGAGCGGATGTGGAAGGCTTGATTGGCGGTGAAAAAGCCAAGGGGTCTGGGCAAGCTTTAACAGGTACAGGGGCCAGTGAAGGTTTAAGTTTAATCGTGACGGCGAGCACAAAAGGAGATTATGGCTCGGTTTCCTTTAACCGTGGCGTGGCTTTTGCCCTAGATAAATTACTTGATAGCATGGTTAAAGATCGAACGGGGCTGGTGGCGAAGCAAACAGAAGGGGTTACCAATAGCATTGCTCAACTAGGCGAAAAACGAGTTCGGATGAATCGCCAGTATGATGCCACTGAGGCTCTTTATCGTAAGCAATTTACGGCGATGGATATTGCTATTGCTACTATGAGAAATACAAGTAGTAATTTAACGGCACAGCTTGCAAGTTTGCCAAAATAAGTGCTTTATTTTTATGAGTATAAAGTGTAATGCTTGATTTAAATTTACACTTTATTTTTCATTAAGTTGGCTGCTTAGTTTATTAAATAAGGCTTGTTACAATGGGCCGGTATTTCTCGAATTACTTTAGAGAGTTATTGTTATGAGTGCGGTTAAAAAAGCAATTTCTGCTTATGGGCAAACCAGCCTCGACATGGTTGTAGAATCAGCCAGTCCCCATCAACTTATTGTGCTTTTATTTGAAGGTGCGATTAAAGCCATTCAATTGGGTAAGATTTACATGCAACAGGGCCTGATTGCACAAAAAGGTGCGGCAATTTCAAAGGCTATTGCAATTATAGAAGATGGTTTGCGGCTGGCTTTAGATAAAGAAAATGGCGGTGAGTTGGCTGAAAATTTAGATTCTCTGTATGACTATATTAGTTTTGAATTATTGCAGGCTAATATTAATAACACCCCTGAACGATTGGATGAAATGTTGAATTTGTTAGGCCAATTAAAAGACGCATGGTTATCTATTGGGTTTAGCAAAGTTGAGAACGAAACGCCCGCTGTAGTGCGTGATGAACAAGAGCGGAGTAACTTAAGTTATGGGCGTATCTAAGTATTTTTCCGTCTATTCCAATTTAAAGGCATGCACCACTCAAATGTTACTCACAGCCAAGGCTGAAGATTGGGATAATATGTTGGTGCATGCTCAATTATTTGCAGAATTAAGCTCGAATTTGCCTATGATTGAATGGGGCGCGTTAACAAGCTTAGAGCAGCAACAACTCGCTGCAATTTTGCAAGTATGTAACAGCGAAGTGCAAGAGATAGAGCAAATGGCAGTCAATCAGCGCGGTGAGCTGGCGACGCTTCTGCAAAATATGCATAACACTGGAAAACTACAGCGCGCGTATGACGTCTAATAATAGCCTGCCCGCCCCGGCAGGGGAGATCGTCTTATGAATGGCATCGTCATTACTTGGGTACAGCTACTTTATATCAGCCTGATTTTGATTTTATTTTATGTGGCTGAATTGCTTTTATTTATGCGTAAAGCATCCATGTATCGCGGGGTAGGCCAAGACCCTCAAGAGATGGATAAGCTGCGTAATGAAATTGCTCAGCTTCGATTTGAGATGGATGCTCTTAAACTGCGCTTGGCTGCCTCTCAAACCCAGTGGACCAGTTCTTCTACTGAATTGGTTATGGAAGGCGATCAAGAAAGTCCCTATAGCCATGCTATTCGCTTGGCAAAGCTTGGAGCAGATTCAAATAGCGTGGCGCATCAGTGTGGTATTTCACGTGGGGAAGCTGATTTAATCGTTGCGCTTTATCGCTCTAGTACGCAGAGATAAGCATGCATTCCGGCTTTGCACCAATCCAGCTCCCTTGCTGGCATATTCAATCACAAGAGGCGAGGTGCACTTTGCGCGCCTCTTGCCTGGTTTAAAAGATCATTATGCTTCCCGGCTCTAGCCCGATCAGCTTAGTTCAGCACTACCTCAAAGCACAGGAGGGGGTGGCTGAGGTTACGCGCATCGCACCAGACGATGTGCGTTATACCGTGGGCGAGCGGGTGCAGGCAACGGTCACTGGGCTACTGCCAAACGGGCGCTATGCCGTGCTCATTAAAGATCAGCTGCTTGATCTTAATTTACCTAGAAATACCGAGCCTGGTGAAAAGCTAGATCTTACCGTGGTAACGGGCAATCCTAAGCTAACCTTTACTTTGACTGGCACTGGCGCGCAGCCAGCTTTGCCACAAGAAATGGCCTTAAGCCAAGGGGCTCGCTTTTTGGCCTCCTTGCTTGGCAAAGGAGAAGCTAAACCCGAAGCGGCTCATTTGAGTTCTGCTGCAGCATTGTTTGATGGGCCCCCTGATACAGAAAAATTGGCCGCTAAGCTCTCGCAAGGGCTGGCCGATAGTGGTTTATTTTATGAATCACATCAGGCTGAGTGGGTAAATGGTGAACGGCCATTGCAATCACTATTAAGGGAACCGCAAGCAGGCTTAGCTAAGCCTGCAGCGAATGGCACAGAAGCTAAAACAGAGAACACGGATAAAACAAACAGTACGCTTCTGGCTAAAGACACACAGCCAGCTGAGAAAGCGGCACAAGCACCAGATGCCGCTTTACGTAGTTTGGTGCAGCAGCAGCTGGATGTGCTCGAGCAGCGCCCCGTTGTTTGGACAGGGCAAGCATGGCCTGGTCAGCCATTGCGCTGGGAGGTAGAAAGCGAAAACGAGCGCCAAGCGGGTAGAGGGCAAGATGAAGAGCAGCGTAGTTGGCAAACACGGCTAAACCTTCAGCTTCCCGAACTGGGTGGCTTAAATATTGTGGCGGTTCTGCATAACGGTGAATTTGCTTTGCGCTTTGAGGCGTCGGCCCAAACTGCAGAAAAAATTCGTGCAGAAACTAAGAATCTGCAAAACCGCTTTGAGGCCGCTGGTTTAACTTTGGCGTCCAGCTTGGTGGTGGTTAATGCTGAGTCTGTGAATGTCACGTAAGCATCCTGATAGCCGTCGCCAGCAAGCTGTTGCGCTGGCTTACCAGCAAGGTAGTAATTCCCCCCGTGTCGTTGCAAAAGGCCAAGGCTTGCTGGCTGAGCGGATTATTGAACGCGCCCAAGAAGCGGGCGTGTTTGTGCATGAATCGCCTGAGTTGGTGGCGATGCTGATGCAAGTGGATCTAGATCAACATATTCCCCCGCAGCTTTATCGAGCTATCGCCGAATTGCTGGCCTTCGTTTATCATTTGGAACGCGGAGAAACAGCGACTGCGCCTGTTTTTGATTTACCGCCCCTAGTCGACGATCAGCCCGAGTAATCCCATCCCATGCTTCGCCATCACTTAAAAACTGCGACTTATGCTGTTGCAGCGCTCTTCTTTGCCCTTGGTTTTAATTATGGTAGCTGGGCTTCGCGCTTACCTGCTATCAAATCACAACTCCATTTGGATGCTGCACAAGTTGGCTTTTTGCTCTTGGCCGCAGGTTTAGGTGCGGTGTTTTCTTTTCCTGTTACCACTTATGTATTGCAACGCTTTGGCTCCAAAAAAGTGTGTCTAGGCGCAGGACTGGCCTTGCCTTTGGTGCTGCCCGCGCTGGCTTTTGCGCCAAGTTATAGTTTTGCCTTGGTGATTATGGCTTTTGAGGGCGTAGCGCATAGCTGCCTAAATGTAGCCATGAATGCACAGGGCGTGGCAGTGGAGCTAGAAAACGGCAAGCCGATTATGTCTAGATTACATGCCGTATTTAGCTTGGGCGGCTTAGCTGCGGCTTTGTTTGCTTCTTTGCTAAGCAGTATTTCACCCGATTTATCCTTACATTTATGTATTGTTGCCGTGTTGATTTGGGCAACGGTGTTGTGGGCTTCGTCGAGGCTCTTGGCAGATCGGACGCAGCAGTCTATGGCCCGTGGCAAGCGCTTTGCTTTGCCAACGGGTATGGCGGTGTTGCTGGGTTTAACAGCCTTGTTTGGTACGATCGTAGAAGGATCGATGGTTGATTGGACTGCACTTTATTTACGTAATGATTTACAAGCAGAACAATGGCTAGCTCCTTTGGGCTTGGCGAGTTTTTCTGGAGCCATGCTATTGGCGCGTTGGTTTGGGGATGGTTGGCGTACTCGTTGGGGTAGTCGCAAGCTTTTATTGGTGGGCAGTACCCTTGCTGGATCAGGATTGTTATTAGGCTTGGCCATGGGCGGCATTGTTCCGGCCTTGCTTGCCTTTGCCTTGGTGGGTTTGGGGGTGGCGGCGGTATCACCGTGTGTGTATATGGCTGCGGCAAGGCAGGGGGCAGTGGCTTTAGCTGCGGTTACAACGATGGGCTCGATAGGCGCTTTAATGGGCCCGCCTTTAATTGGCTTTATCGCGCAGATGAGTAATCTGGGTTGGGGGCTGGCTTTTGTGGCGCTGGGGGCTTTGATGATTGCGGTATTAGCCAGAAAAATAAGCTGGCCCACTTAATTGGCTGTTTAATTGATCACACTGACGGGCAGAGTGCCCGTCAGTGCTTGCCGTTGCTTAAATTAAACCAAAACCGTTTAAAAGAATAATGCCGATTAAGAGCGGTGCAATATAGCGCAGTAAAATAAACAGCACTTTAATCAGCGCTTGATTGTTTAATGTACCACCATTGGATAGTGCTTCTTTAAGTTTGGGTAAGCCATAAGACCAGCCTGCAAAGATACAAATTAAAATACCACCGACAGGCATTAAAATATTTGAGCTGATATAGTCAAATAAATCAAATGTGTTTAAGCCAAATAGTTTCCAATTTGCAGTTAACGATTGGGATAATGCAGCGGGTAGGCCAAAGAGGGCAATCGTTAATAGGCTGATGACCGTGGCTTTTTTACGGCTCCAGTTGCAACGTTCAATCAGCATGGCAACAGGCACTTCCATGATAGAAAGAATGGCCCCTGTTGCTGCAATCGCCGTCAGAATAAAGAATAAGGCCATAAAAATACTACCGCCTGGCATGCTATGAAAGACGGCTGGAATAGTAATAAAAACCAGCGATGGGCCTGCAGCAGGTTCAAAGCCAAAAGCAAATACTGCTGGAAAAATAGCGATCCCCGCGAGTAAAGATACGGTTAAATCGGCAAACATCACGCGGGTGGCGGTGAGCGGTATATTTTGCTCAGCACGGAAATAGCTACCGTAAGTGAGCATGGTCCCCATGCCTATGGATAGCTTAAAAAATGCCAGCCCGACTGCCGTTAAAATAACGCTTGCATTAATCTTGCTAAAATCAGGCGTGAATAAAAATTCAAGGCCACGCATTGCGCCGGGTAAAGTCAGGCTGCGGATACACAGTGCAATCAGTAATAAAAACAGCACCGGCATGAGCTTTTTACTAACGGCCTCAATGCCTTTGGAAACGCCACACATGATAATTGCACCGGTAAAGCCAAGTACAATCCATTGCCAGATAAGGGCAGACTGTGGATTGGCCACTAGCTCGCCAAATACAGCTTTGGTATGGGCCGGATCAATTGAGCTTAGCTGCCCAGATAGGGCTTTAAAAATATAAGCAAAGACCCAAGCTGCTACTTCAGTGTAAAAGGCCAGAATTAAAACGGCAGCCGCAATCCCCATAAAGCCAATAAGTTTCCAGAAGCCTTGCCCTTTGGGGGCTAATTTCTCAAAGGTGGTAATGGCATTAGCGCGAGACGCTCGCCCCAGCATGATTTCAGTCACCATAACCGGTAAGCCAACTAATAGTGTGGCAATGATATACACCAATAAAAAACTGGCCCCACCATTTGTACCCGTGAGATAAGGAAACTTCCAAATATTGCCAAGGCCAACGGCAGAGCCCAAGGTGGCAACGAGCACACCAAAGGTTGAGGTGAAGCCGTCGCGGGATGTGTTACTCATTATGTGTTTCCTGTTTTAAAAACAATTTACGGTAAAACCTTATTAATAATGGCGATTCATTTGCCAGCGTGTGGCTGCATATTGGCAAGTGTGCTTGCATGGCGTGGCAGGTATAATCAAAACAAGAAGAATGGAGCCTTGCATGTTTAAGTATTTAGAAGATTTCGTCGGACATACACCCTTAGTGCGTTTGAAACGGATGCCTGGTGACACCAGTAATATTATTTTAGTAAAGCTCGAAGGCAATAACCCCGCCGGATCAGTTAAAGACCGGCCCGCATTATCCATGATTCGGCACGCAGCGGCTCGCGGAGATATCCAAATGGGTGATACTTTAATTGAAGCTACCTCAGGAAATACCGGTATTGCCCTTGCAATGGCCGCAGCGGTCATGGGTTATCGCATGATTTTGATCATGCCTAAAAGCGCTAGCATTGAGCGTGTGCAAAGCATGAAAGCGTACGGTGCGGAAGTAATTTTGGAAGAAAGCATGGAAAGCGCCCGTGATTTGGCGCAAATAATGGTAAAAAAAGGCCAAGGCCTTGTATTAGATCAGTTTGCCAACGCAGATAATCCGCTTGCTCACTACCAAAGCACTGGCCCAGAAATCTGGCAAGATACAGAGGGCCGTATCACTCATTTTGTTTCCAGCATGGGTACTACCGGTACCATTATGGGCACTGGGCGTTATTTAAAAGAACAAAATCCAGCCGTGCAAATTGTGGGTGTTCAGCCTTGCGATGGCGCGCAAATACCTGGTATTCGTAAATGGCCCGTGGATTATGTGCCTGCTATCTGTGATTTTTCTAAGTTAGATCGGATGATGGAAGTTAATCAGGCGCTGGCAGAAGAAACCACGCGCCGCCTTGCCCGTGAAGAAGGCATTTTTGCCGGGATTTCATCCGGCGGTGCGCTGGCGGCGGCTCTGCAATTATCACAACAAGTAGAAAACGCAGTGATTGTTTCCATTGTTTGTGATCGCGGAGACCGTTATCTTTCGACCGGTGTGTTTCCGGCGTAACTATTGTTAGATGTATCTAATTAGAATTTTTAGTCCACGAAAAATGCTAAAGAGCCTGCAAGGCGACTAATACTTCAGGCTTATGTTGGTGTATTTTATGGACCATTTGTTATTTGAAAGTGTGTTGTAACAAGGAAAAAGCATGACCCCCGTCGATTTACATTGCCATTCAAACCATTCCGATGGCTTGCTGCCTGCGCGCGAAGTGGTGCGTAAAGCGCATGCGCGGGGGTGTCAGTTATTTGCACTTACCGATCATGATGAAACCCGTGGCTTGGCCGAGGCAGAGGACGAAGCGGCGCTTCTGGGGATGAAGTTTATCAATGGCGTAGAGATTTCAGTGAGCTGGGGTAAGCATATTTTGCATATCGTTGGCCTAGGGTTTGATCGCCATAATGAGGCGCTGCTCGCAGGGCTTGCCACTGTGCGCTCTGGCCGAGGCGAGCGTGCCGAGCGCATGGCGCGTGAGCTAGATAAAGTAGGCCTTCATGGCACTTTGGCAGGGGCGCAGCAATACGCCGATAACCCCGCTATTTTAAGCCGCGCACATTTTGCGCGGCATTTGGTCAATACCGGCGTATGTAAAGATATGGGCACGGTGTTTAAACGCTATTTGGTGCGGGGCAAGCCAGGCTTTGTAGAGCACGAATGGGCACGTTTGCACGAAGCGATCGAATGGATTACGGGTGCAGGCGGCATCGCCGTTTTGGCCCACCCAGCCCGCTATGAAATGGGCAATGAAACCTTGCGTGTCTTGCTCACCGAATACAAACGCTTAGGTGGGCAGGCCATTGAAGTGGTTTCTGGCTGCCATGGTATTCCAGATGCCGCCCGCTTTGGCCGCTTGGCACAGGAATTTGGCTTTTTGGCCTCTTGTGGCACGGATTATCACGCCACGGGTGAAGGTGCGCGTGAGCCTGGTTTAAACCCAGATCTCCCTATGGATTGCGTACCGGTTTGGCATCGCTGGTTGCCGCCAGAGGCAATGCATTCTCCAATTTCAGTAGGTTAAATAATGTCTCAGTTTTTTTCTATTCATGCAGAAAACCCGCAAGCCCGTTTAATTAAGCAAGCCGTTGATATTATCCGCAAGGGTGGGGTGGTGGTTTATCCCACCGACTCCTGTTATGCCATTGGCTGTAAGCTGGATTCAAAAGACGCATTAGAGCGGATTAAGCGCATTCGTCAGCTGGATGATAAACATCACTTCACCTTGGTTTGCAGCGATTTATCGCAAATTGGCACCTATGCTAAAGTTGATAATCGGGTGTACCGCATTCTTAAAGCCACTACGCCGGGTAGCTATACTTTTATCTTAGAAGCCAGCAAAGAAGTGCCGCGCCGCGTTTGGCACCCTAAAAAATCGACCATTGGCCTGCGTGTGCCAGATCATCCCATTGCCTTGGCAATGCTAGAAGAATTGGGCGAGCCGATTTTATCCTCTACATTGATTCTACCCGGTGACGAAGAGGCCATGACGGATGCGTGGGAGATTCGTGATCGCCTTGAGCATGATGTTGATTTGGTGATTGAAGGTGGTTATTGCGGTATAGAGCCAACGACCGTGGTGGATTTATCCAGTGAAAGTGCCGAGCTGCTACGAGAAGGCAAGGGTAGCCTAGCGCCTTTGGGCTTGTAGATTGGGCGTGTTTTAGCATTGTTGCATCTCTTGCTCGCGATCGATGCGAGGTTTGACAGGCTGTTAGATGGCACTGCCAGTGCGCCGTGCTGAGCTTTTTTTGCCCACCTACTTTTTGCTAAGGATTTAAATGGAATTCAATTTGATTCAAAAAATCGCCATTTGGGCGTTGCCGGTTTTGTTTGCGATTACTGCACATGAAGCCGCCCATGCCTTTGTGGCTAAAAAATTGGGTGATCCAACTGCCTATCTATTAGGGCGGGTGACATTCAATCCTTTAAAGCATATTGATCCTATTGGCACAATTTTATTGCCGCTTATTTTTCTTATTCTGCCTGGTGGGTTTTTATTTGGCTGGGCTAAGCCCGTGCCAGTTGATTTTAGCCGTTTAAATAATCCTAAACGCGATATGTTGTGGGTGGCCGCGGCGGGGCCAGCTTCTAATTTTGTGATGGCGATTATTTGGGGGTTGTTATTTAAATTGGCCGAAGGCTTAGATGGCAACTCGTTTCAATTACCCTTGGCGTATATGGCCCAAGCGGGGATTAGCATTAATGTGGTGTTAATGGTGCTAAATCTTATTCCCATCCCACCGCTTGATGGGGGACGGATGTTGCTATCGGTCTTGCCCAATCATTTGGCCGCAAAGCTGGCCCGTGTTGAGCCTTATGGTATGTTTGTTTTAATAGGCTTGCTAGCAACAGGGTTATTAAGCGGTATTATGGCTCCCTTTATTGCGCTGGCTTACCGCTTAGTGCATTTTATTGTCTAGTTGATATTAGGTTTTTCTCTTTATAGGATTTGCGATGTTCCCCGATCGAGTTCTCTCCGGCATGCGCCCCACTGGCAAGCTACATCTTGGGCATTATCATGGTGTGCTCAAGAACTGGGTGCAGCTACAGAGTGAACATCCCTGTTTGTTTATGGTGGCCGATTGGCATGCGCTCACAACTAATTATGATGATGTTGGCGAGATAGAGAAAAGCGTTTGGGATATGGTGATTGATTGGATTGCCGCAGGGGTCGATCCTGCACAGGCAACTATTTTTATCCAAAGCCGTGTACCAGAGCACGCGGAGCTGCATTTATTGCTTTCTATGGTAACGCCGCTCTCGTGGCTAGAGCGTGCGCCCAGCTATAAAGACCAAATCGAGAATCTGAGCCATAAAGATTTGGATACCTATGGCTTTTTAGGCTATCCGCTGCTGCAGGCCGCAGATATCTTGTTATACCGCAGTAATTTAGTCCCGGTTGGGGATGACCAAGTGCCGCATATTGAAATGACGCGGGAAATTGCGCGGCGTTTTAACCATGTCTTTGGCAAAGAAGCCGGCTTTGCAGAAAAAGCCGAAGCTGCGATTAAAAAAATTGGCGGCAAAAAAGGCAAGCTTTACGATGATTTACGCACTCGCTACCAGCAGGATGGCAATGTTGAAGCATTAGAGGCTGCTAGAGCTTTATTGCAAGATACTCAAAATTTAAGTTATGGCGATCGAGAGCGCTTATTTGGTTATTTAGAGGGCGGTGGCAAAATGATTTTGCCCGAGGCGCAGCCGCTGCTGTCTAGCGTGCCCCGTTTGCCTGGTTTAGATGGGCAAAAAATGTCTAAGTCTTACGGTAATACCATTGGTCTGCGCGAAGATGCTGATTCTGTGGCAAAAAAAATCAGGCAAATGCCAACTGATCCAGCGCGTGCGCGCCGCACCGATGTCGGTAATCCTGAGCGTTGCCCTGTGTGGAAGCTGCATCAGGTGTACTCAAATCAGGCGGTGCAGCAGTGGGTGGTAGAAGGCTGTAAAAGTGCAGGGATTGGCTGTATTGAGTGTAAGCAGCCGGTGATTGATGGGATTGTTGCGGAGCAAAAGCCCATGTTTGAGCGTGCCCAGCCCTATGTTGAAGACCCCACCTTGCTTAAAAGTATTGTGGCAGATGGCTGTGAAGCTGCTCGTGATATGGCAAGAGATACGATGCGCGATGTGCGCGAAGTAATGGGCTTGTCTTATAGCTAAGCACTAGCAAATTACAATGATTGGTGGGTTTGAAATACTAAGCGCACTAAAAAAAATGTAATACGCTGATGGGCGCTTGATTCACTTTATACTTTTTATCTTGATGATGTCTCTTGCTCATTTTTTTATTTGTTTGAGATGGTCAACGTTTAGGAATATAAACGCGTAGGGGCGCAGCAAGTAGCGCTGGTATAGGCTAGTTCGATTCCAATGTGCATTTGCTCGTGAGTTTATATTTTTTTGTGGGCGAAATTTTTAAAATGGAGGTCAAATCATGACGCAACGCAGTGCAGCATTTCCTATTGTATTAATTGCAATTGGTGCGGGCTGGCTGGTGAATGAGCTGCAGCTTATGCCGCAAATGGGCACCTTAATTATTTTGGGCTTGATTGCTGCAGGCGTGGCCGTACTGGCTTTTGAAGGGATTAATAAATCTAGTGTTGTGACCGCTCCTATGCTGATTGCGACAGGGTTTGCCGTGTATCTTAAAGATTATCATGGCCTAGGCTTAAAGCTGGCGATTCCGGCTTTAATGGTTTTGGCTGGTTTATTGATGCTATTGGCAAGATCAGTGCACATTCGCGAGCGGGTTGAGCAAGACGAGCAGCCATAAACTAACTCAAGCTGTGTTTTTGCGCAAAAGCGCGTTTTTGTGCGGCCGTCCATTGCTTGATGGTGTACTCGCTGCTGGCAGCGCTAGCGCGGTCTTTAAATTCAATCACGGCCAATAATTTTTGTGGTGGGCGGATGCGCGTATAGCGGGCGCCTTTGCCGCTAACATGTGCGGCGTAGCGTTTTTTTACATCAACAGTGATTCCTGTATAAATTGAATCATCCTGACATTCGATCAGGTATAAAAACCATGGCTTATTCTGCGTGGGTAATTCTTTAGGCATAGTTAATGACCGCAATTCCTGAATATTTAGAGCAAGACCTTTATCTTACGACAGTAAATGGTCTTAAGTCTTTGCATTTTGATGAGCAATCGACACAAAGTGCGATGGATCTCGATGATCCTTATGCTTTGGCATTGGGTTATTCGCAAACGATGATGGGATTTTTATTATTTAACGCTCAGCCTGCCCATGTGCTTATTGTGGGATTAGGGGGTGGGTCTTTGCCTAAATATTGTTATCGGCATTTGTCTGAATGTAAAGTCACTACCTTAGAAATAAGCCATGAAGTGATTGCGCTGCGTAATGAATTTTTTATTCCGAAAGATAATCAGCGATTTGAAATTATTCAAGCAGATGCGGTTAAATACATGGCCGATGGTTTAGCTAGTGCCGATGTGATTATGCTGGATGCGTATAACAAAGAGGGCCTACCTGCCGAGCTGGCAAGTGAATCTTATTACGATCATTGCCGAATGGCGCTTTCAGAGCAAGGTGTATTAGTGATTAACTTATGGGGCACGGATGCTAAATTAAGTATTTATTTAGAACGCTTAAAGCGCATCTTTAATGGCCGTATATGGTATTGCCGTGCATTTAATAGCTATAACGTGATTGTATTTGCAAGTAATGATGAAAATTATAAAATAAATTGGATTAAATTATTATTTTTAGCTTCTAAATTAGAGGCCGATCATGCTCTGGATTTACAAGGTATTGTACGGCGCTTGCGTGCCGGTTTGGTTTATACCGGGTGAAGTTTTAAAAATAATTATTAAGAAACGGGTATCATTCCAGCCCTTAATTGGGCATTAAAATAAGAGATCATGAAATGCAAGAATTTGAAGTAGAACTGAGTAATGAATTTATCGAGCTGCATAATCTACTCAAAATCACTAATGTTGCCAGCTCTGGTGGGCAAGGCAAGATGATTGTGGCATCGGGGGATGTGCAGGTGGATGGGCAGCAAGAGCTGCGTAAGGCGTGCAAAATTCGTGCTGGCCAAGTGGTGCAGGTGGGTGATGCAATTTTGATTCGCGTTGTTGCGGCTGCTGAGTAAATTACGATGAAACAAATTACCCCAGCCCATATCGCCCAGCTTGCTGATGCGGCGCAGGCCTCGCCACGCCGTCGTGCCAATCTAAATATGCATGCCGAACTAGCCGACCCCATTCAACGGCTGGCGATTGCGATGGAGCCAGATACCTTGGTGCGCCCGCATCGCCATCCGCATACTTGGGAGCTGCTCTATCCTTTGGCGGGGCGATTTGTCGTGCTGCATTTTGATGAAGCAGGCTATGTGATTGAGCGTTGTGTTTTAGGGGCAGAAGCTGCTGTATTAGAAACCCCAGCGGGGGTATGGCATGCGGTATTGTCTTTGGATCAGGGTGGGGTGATTTTTGAAGTCAAGCACGGCCCATATCAGCCGATTGCTGAAGCAGACTTTGCCGCATGGGGCCCTGCCGATGGCGAGGAGCTTGTTCCTGCATTACTTGCTTGGTATGCCAAGGCTCAAGTTGGTGATCGATTTGAGCCTTAGTAGTGTGTCTGCCAAGCTATGTCTGGTCCAGACACAAGCTTCTAACCTGTCCTAGGCCCCATGGGCGCTAAGCAAAGTTGAAAAGATCTTTTTCGTGCCGCAAAAGCACGAGGGCTGCACCCGTCCCCAACAAAAAGATGCATCTTGATGCAATGCCGTATTTTGTTATGGCAACGGTTTAAGTTGATGCGCAGGCTGGGCATAAAATCGTGCCTAAGCTACATTTTATTTAGCTTTAGCCATGCGGCGTCTAGCTCGGCAAGGTGGCGTAGTTTTTCGGCAATTTTGGCCTCTAGGCCCCGTGGCGTCGGCTCATAAAAGTGCACGTCTTCTAAACCCTCAGGCAAATAACTTTCCCCCGCTGCATAGGCTTCTGGTTCGTCGTGCGCATAACGGTAGTGTTTGCCATGACCAAGCTCTTTCATTAGCTTGGTGGGTGCATTGCGTAGGTGTATGGGGACTTCGCGACTCTTGTCTGTGGCGATGAGTGCTTTGGCATTTTTATAGGCCAAGTAGCCCGCGTTAGATTTGGGGGCGATGGCAAGGTAAATTACGGCTTGGGCGAGGGCTAGCTCACCTTCTGGGCTACCAAGGCGCTCGAACGTTGTGGCAGCATCGTTACAGATCTGCATGGCGCGCGGGTCGGCAAGGCCGATGTCTTCCCAGGCCATACGTACAATACGCCGTGATAAATAGCGTGCGTCACAGCCACCATCTAGCATGCGGGTCAGCCAGTACAGCGCACCATCAGGGTTGGAACCGCGTACTGATTTATGCAATGCGGATATTTGGTCATAAAACGAGTCGCCGCCTTTGTCAAAACGTCGGGCGTTGAGGGTGAGGGTGTCGCTTAAAAAGGCTGCATCAATTTGTACACGCTTGGCGGCCAGTGCTGCGGTGGCAGATTGCTCAATTAAATTGAGTAAGCGCCTAGCATCGCCATCGGCAAAGCCAGTGAGGGTATCGATGGCCGACTGCTCAAAAGTCAGCTCTGGCAGACATTTTTGACAGGCCCGTAGTAGTAATTCGGTCAGCTCGGCCTCTGATAGCGCGTTTAAAACATAAACTTGAGCGCGGGAAAGGAGGGCGGAGTTGACTTCAAATGAAGGGTTTTCAGTGGTTGCGCCGATAAAAGTGACAAGGCCTGATTCAACAAAGGGTAAGAAAGCGTCTTGTTGGGCCTTGTTAAAACGGTGCACTTCATCCACAAATAGCAGGGTGTGCCGCCCCATGCTGCGGTGGTTTTCGGCTTCTTCCATTGCTGCGCGAATATCTTTTACGCCAGAAAAAACCGCCGAAAGTGCAATAAATTCTACATCAAAGGCGCCAGATAATAAGCGGGCAAGGGTGGTTTTGCCAACGCCAGGTGGCCCCCATAAAATCATGGAATGCAGTTTTCCGCCTAAAATAGCGGCCGCTAGCGGCTTGCCGGTGCCGAGTAAATGTTGCTGGCCAACGACTTCGTCTATGGTTTTTGGGCGTAATTGCTCGGCAAGTGGAATATGTCCTTTGCCGAGATTGGAAAATAAATCACTCACTGAAATGGCATACCTAGCGATGGTTAACTGATATCAAGCACATGTTTTTTACATAAAACACAAAAAACAAACTGTAAACGATGCGGATTTATGTGTGTTTTACGTGCATTTTGTAGGTGAAAAAGAATATTTGTGTTTATTCACGAATTACATCGGCATCTTTGGGTGGGGTGAAGCGAAACTGACTGGCATCAATTTTAGGATTGATTTTTATATCGCTAAAGTAGATGCGGGTGGTTTGCCCAAAATGGTCGTGGAGTTCCATCTGCGTAAGCTGACCTTGGTTAAAGCCAAGCTTGATGGTGTCGAAGGAGTTGTCTGCTTTTTTAGGCTTGGCCTCTAGCCATTCGATATTGTTTTTGTTGGGGAGTGCATTGAGGGTGTAGAGGCGCTCAAATTGATTATTACCCGCCAACAGCGCCGCAGGGCTACTTTCTAGAGCCTTGCCAATATCTTTAACAATGGCTTGTTTTAAGTCTGGATCGTAAACCCAAAATTGTTTACCGTCAGCAAGCAGGAGTTGCTCGAAAGGTTTTTGTGACATCCAGCGAAACAAACCTGGGCGTTGGATGGCAAGAATACCACTGCTGGTTTGTGTTTTGCCTTGTCTATCGCTCACAACTTGTTTAAAGCTTGCTTGCATCGATTTGGTATTGTTTAGATAGTCTTTAAGGCTGCTTGCCGCGTCTGCCAAGGCGATTTGGCTCGTCAGTGTTAGCAAAAGGGTGAGAGCAAGTTGACGCATTGGGCTTCTCCAAGCTCAAGTTAAATAGAAAAAAGCCCCGCACTGGCGGGGCTTTTTGCCGTGGCTAAGGATTACTTAGCTGGAGTGATAACTTCTTTTGTACCTTTGATGTCGATTTCAACACGACGATCTGGGGACAGGCATTCAATCAGCTTAGCGCGTTTTTTGATCTTACCGCATGTGTCGCCAGTAACTGGCTCTGCTTTACCACGGCCTTCAAACTTGATTTGGCCTGCTGGAGCACCCTTAGTAATCAGGTAATCAGCAACAGATTTTGCACGTTTTTCAGACAGTGGTTGGTTGTATTTGTCTGAACCAATGCGGTCAGTGTAACCAATTACAACAGCTTGGCCGTCTTTAGGGTCCATTGCTTTAACTTCGTCGTACAGCTTGTCTAAAGCATCTTTACCAGCTGGCTTCAGGCTTGCTTTGTTGAAATCAAACAGAACGTCTGATTTCAGTGTGAAGTGCTTAGTGTTGATTACTGGTGCAGCAACAACAACCGGAGCTGGAGCTGGAGCAACTACAACGGGAGCAACTACAGCAGCTGGTTTAACGTAGCCATCACAACCTTCAACGTTTGCAGCTTCTTTAGTCCAAGTACCTGTGCGCCAGCATTCGCCGATACCATTTTTAACAACGCCACCCGTGGTGTTTGCATTCTGTGTGTAAGCTTCTACGCCAGCAAATGCAGCAGTGCTCATAGCACCTAAGGCAGCAACAACGGCAAGGCGTGTCAGGGATTGCTTGATCGACAGCATTTTTAATCTCCTAGAAAATCGTTTAGCAAGCTGATATTTATATTGCTTGTAGGTTCTGGATAAGCCTCGCGAGAGGAACCGTCAAGGCTTTTTTTCCATACACGTGCTGCATTCTAATGGTTTCACAATGCTTGCGGCAAATAGTAAGGCTGTAATTTTTGCCGCAATGTGTCTATTTTGTTGTGGAGAGACACTTCAAGCATGGGGTCAATTGGAGCATCTACGCCCCCGTGGTACACTTGATGATCGAACGCGCGTGCTGCAACTAATGTGTTGTGGCATTGCAACGGCACCACCGTCGTCAAAAACGCGTGGTGCGTATTACATGACGCCCCGGCCCCTATCTAATGCTCGAAAACTTTGCCAAAGAAACAATCCCGGTAAGTCTCGAAGAGGAAATGCGCCGCTCTTACCTCGATTACGCGATGAGTGTAATCGTGGGACGCGCATTGCCCGATGTTCGTGATGGCTTAAAGCCGGTACACCGCCGCATTCTGTTTGCAATGCATGAAAGCAATAACGTTTGGAATCGCTCCTATGTGAAGTGTGCCCGCGTGATTGGTGACGTGCTCGGTAAGTATCATCCGCACGGCGATAGCGCCGCCTACGAGGCGCTCGTGCGGATGGCGCAGGACTTTTCCCTGCGTTATCCCCTCATTGATGGCCAAGGTAACTTTGGCTCGATTGATGGCGATTCTGCCGCTGCATATCGTTATACAGAGTGTCGTTTAGAAAAAATTTCATCCGAGTTGTTGGCGGATATCGACAAAGAAACCGTCGATTTCACCCCAAACTATGACGAAAAAGAACTCGAACCTACAGTTCTGCCTACTCGCGTGCCTAATCTGTTGATTAATGGCTCGTCGGGGATCGCCGTTGGGATGGCGACAAATATTCCGCCGCATAATCTCACCGAAGTGGTTGATGCCTGCCTAGCCTTGCTGGCTAATGCAGAGCTAACCATTGATGAGATTATTGACATCATCCCCGCGCCTGATTTTCCGACTGCCGGTATCATTTATGGTATTCACGGTGTGCGCGAGGGTTATCGCACCGGTCGTGGCCGCGTGATTATGCGTGCCCGCACTCACTTCGAAGATGTGAGTCGCGATAAGCAGGCCATCATCGTGGATGAGCTGCCGTATCAGGTCAATAAAGCGCGCCTTTTGGAGCGTATTGCTGAGTTGGTACGCGAGAAAACCATCGAAGGCATTACCGAAATCCGTGATGAATCGGATAAATCCGGTATGCGCGTGGTGATTGAGCTTAAACGCAGTGAAGTGGCCGAGGTTATTTTAAATAATCTCTACAAGCACACTCAGCTGCAAGACAGCTTTGGTATCAATATGGTGGCACTGGTCGATGGCCAGCCGCGCCTATTGAATATCAAGCAGGTGCTGGAATGCTTCCTGCGTCATCGCCGTGAAGTGGTGACGCGCCGCACCGTATTTGAGCTGCGTAAAGCACGCGAACGCGGCCATATTCTGGAAGGCTTGGCGGTTGCATTATCTAATGTCGATGAAATTATCGCCTTGATTAAAGCTGCGCCAACGCCAGCGGAAGCAAAAGTGAGCTTGATGAGCCGCACTTGGCGCTCCGAGCTGGTTGAAGAAATGCTCAGCCGCACCGATGTCAGCGCATCGCGCCCAGATGGTTTGGCGCTCGAATTCGGCTTTAGCTTGACCGATGGCTATCGTTTATCCGATGTGCAAACTCAAGCTATCTTGGAGCTGCGTTTGCAGCGCCTGACTGGCCTTGAGCAAGACAAGATCGTGGCTGAATACCGCGATGTGATGGAAAAAGTGCTCGATTTACTCGATATCTTGGCGCGTGAAGAGCGCGTTTCCGAAATCATCGTCACTGAGTTGAACGAAGTCAAAACCGTGTTTGGTGACGTGCGTAAGTCTGAAATCATTGCCTACGGCGAAGATCTCAGCTTAGAAGACTTGATCACGCCGCAAGATATGGTGGTGACGCTGACGCACAGTGGCTATATGAAGGCCACACCAGCGGATGAATATCGCTCACAACGCCGTGGTGGCCGTGGTAAACAAGCCGCTGCGACCAAGGAAGACGATTTCATCGACAAGCTATTTGTGGCGAATACCCATGATTATGTCTTGTGCTTCTCATCGCATGGTCGCGTGTACTGGCTGAAAGTTTACAACGTGCCTCAGGGCGGCCGTAATAGCCGTGGCAAGCCGATTGTGAACCTGTTGCCACTGCAAGATGGCGAGAAAATCAGTGCAATTCTGCCGGTTAAAGAATTTACCGAAGATCAGTTTGTCTTTATGGCAACCGCAATGGGTACCGTGAAGAAAACATCCTTGGTGCATTTCTCACGCCCAATGAAGAAAGGCATTATCGCGGTTGGCTTGGATATGGACGACTACCTCGTTGGCGTTGAGCTGACGCATGGTGGCGATCAAATCATGATGTTCTCTGACGCAGGTAAATCAGTACGCTTCCACGAAGGCGATGTGCGTGCCATGGGCCGTACTGCTACCGGTGTACGCGGCATGATGCTGCAAGAAGGTCAGAAAGTGATCTCCTTGCTAGTGGCCGAGCGCGACGATCAGCAAGTGCTGGCTGCAACCGAAAACGGGTATGGCAAGCGCACGCCAGTCGGCGATTACCGCCTGACTAGCCGTGGTACGCAAGGCGTGATCGCCATTGATACCGGCGATCGTAACGGCAAGCTCGTTGCGGCAACGCTGGTTGAAGATAGCGATGATGTGATGCTGATCACAACGGGTGGTGTGCTGATTCGCACCAAGGTGGCTGAAATCCGTGAAACAGGCCGCGCCGCACAGGGCGTACGCTTGATTAATCTGGATGAAGGCGAGCATTTGTCTGGTCTCGAAAAAGTATGCGAAACCGATTCAGATGATGATCTTGAAGGCGATGAAGAGCTGCTAGAGGGTGAAGTAGCTGCTGATGCAGTGGATACAGAAAACCCCGCTGCAACAGACGATGCACCTGCTGCTGAGGGCGATGCGCCAGATAGCGAGTAATTGTTTTAAGCGCAATACAACACTGGCCTGCATGACAGGCCAGTGTTGTGTGTGGATGCCTTTAAAAATAAGGGATGGTCAATGAGCGAAAAAAAGCCGATCGCATCACCTGCATTATTTAAACAAATTTCAGATTGGTTTATGACCCTGCCGCATTGCCAAGTACTGGGCTTTAAATTTGGTGACGCACACTACGGCAGCATGACGGTTTGCCTGCCGTTTAAAGATGAGCTGATTGGCAACCCCGCAACGCGGGTGATTCATGGTGGGGTTGTTACTTCCCTGGTGGATTCAACCAGCGCTGGGGCAATTTACACCATGCTGACCGAGCTGGAAGCGATCGCCACTTTAGATTTACGCCTTGATTATTTGCGCCCAGCTAAGCCTGATTTCCCCATTTACTGTACTGCCGAGTGCTATAAACTTACTAAGCAGATCGCTTTTACCCGTGCCACGGCTTATCAGGATGATATTAATGATCCGATTGCCTATAGCGTAGGTACTTTTATGCGCAACTCTGCACGCGAGGTGGTGTCATGAATTTAATCACGCTTGAGGTGCTTAACGGTGTTTATGGGCGATTAGCCCGCAAGGTGGCCGCATGAGCCCGCCTATTACTGATTTTGCATCGCTTTCTATCGCAGTTGATGCCGTGCCCTATGCCAAATTGCTGGGTATTCAAAGCCGCGAACAAGATGGCCAGCCGCTGTTTTTCTTGCCGTTTCAAAAACACAATATTGGCAACACCATCTTGCCTGCACTGCATGGCGGTGTGATTGGTGGCTTTTTAGAAAACGCCGCTATTTTGCACGTGATGTGGGCTTCTGAGGCGCAAAGCGTGCCAAAGATTATTGATTTTTCTATTGATTATTTACGCACTGGGCGGCCAGCGGAGCTTTACGGCCAGTGTGAGATTATTCGCCAAGGTAAGCGCGTCGCCAATGTGCTGATGACCGCTTGGCAGGATGATCGTAGCAAGCCAGTCGCGGTTGCCCGCGCCCATTTTCTACTTGCCTAAGGGATCAACGCCATGACTCAGATTTATAATTTCTCTGCCGGCCCCGCTGTTTTGCCCCGTGAAGTATTGCTCACTGTGCAACAAGAGCTAACCGATTGGCACGGCTCGGGCATGTGCGTGATGGAAATGAGCCATCGCGGTAAAGAATTCACCCAGATTATCCATGAGGCCGAAGCCGACCTTAGAAAACTACTGGGCATTCCTAAAAATTATAAAGTGCTGTTTTTGCAAGGCGGAGCGCATCTGCATTTCTCCATGATCCCGCTTAACTTGCTGCCCGAAAACGGCACGATTGATGTGGTTAATACCGGCCACTGGTCCAAAATCGCCATTAAAGAAATGAAGCGGTTTGCCAAGGTCAATGTGATTGCCTCAAGCGAAGATCGCAACTTTTGCTATGTGCCTGCCGAATCGACTTGGCAACGCTCTAAAGAAGCGACGCTTTTGCACTACTGTGCCAATGAGACCATTGGTGGTGTTGAGTTTGCTGAAATCCCAAAAAGCGAAGTGCCTCTGATTTGTGATATGTCGTCAACGATATTATCTCGCCCTATGGATGTTTCTAAATTTGGCTTGATTTACGCCGGTGCGCAAAAAAATATTGGCCCGTCTGGTCTTTGTATCGCCATTATTCGGGAAGATTTGCTAGGTAAATCTCGCGCCAATACCCCAACCATGATGGATTACAGCGTGCACGCCGATGCCGAATCCATGTACAACACACCGCCTACCTTTGGTATTTACGTGGCGGGGCTGGTGTTTAAATGGTTGTTGAATCAAGGTGGGCTGGCGGCAGTTGAGCAAAAAAACATTGAAAAAGCCTCTTTGCTGTATGAAACCATCGAATCATCGAATGGTTTTTATCACTGCCCAGTGGATAAACCTTTTCGCTCGCGCATGAACGTTCCGTTTAATTTGAAAAATGAGAAATTAGACGATGATTTCTTAGCGGGAGCTAAGGCCGCTGGCTTATTGCAATTAAAGGGCCATCGATCTGTAGGCGGAATGCGCGCCTCCATTTATAACGCCATGCCCATCGAAGGCGTACGTGTGTTATGCGAATACATGCGCACTTTTGCAAAAAGTCACGGCTAATTCGGTGTGCGATGGGCTAGGGCGGGGGCTGAAGTTATATATAAGCTGGGTGTGACATAGCGCTAAACCTTGAACCACAGAGAAAAACGAGATCACAGAGAACTACTTAGAGCTGTACTTTATTTCCTCTGTGAAACTCTGTGGGTCTCTGTGTTCTCTGTGGTTTAAGATTTAACCATATTGATTAATTTGCTCAACGTACTGCAATTCCCTAATTCATAAATATTCCATTGTTATTTACAGGCCGCTAGATCAATGAGCGAAGAACAATTAAGCCAACATCGCGATGCCATCGATGCCATCGATGCACAAATCATCCTGCTGCTCAACCAGCGTGCTAGCCATGCCCGCACTATTGGTGAGATTAAAGGCAGCGGCATTGTGTATCGCCCAGAGCGCGAAGCGCAGGTTTTATCGCGGGTAAAATCTTTAAACAAAGGCCCATTAAGCGGCGAAACCATGGCCAAGCTGTTCCGCGAAATTATGTCGGCTTGCCTCGCGCTGGAGCGCCCGCTAACCATTGCCTATTTGGGGCCAGAAGGCACGTTTAGCCAAGCTGCGGCAATTAAGCAGTTTGGCCATGCGGCGCATACTATGGCTTGCAGCTCGATTGACGAAGCGTTTCGCGTGGTAGAAGCTAAAACCGCCGATTATGTGGTGGCTCCAGTAGAAAACTCTACCGAAGGCGCGGTGGGCCGCACGCTGGATTTAATGGTCAATACCCCGCTTAAGATTTGTGGCGAAGTGGTGCTGCGCATTCATCATCATTTGCTGCGCAAGGTGGAAGGCAAGGCAGGATTGCAACGGGTTTATTCGCACGCGCAAAGCTTGTCGCAATGCCATGAGTGGTTAAATAAAAACCTGCCTGCCGAGGTGCAGCGGGTCTCGGTTTCTAGCAATGCCGAAGCAGCACGGTTGGCCAGCTTAGATGAATCTTCTGCGGCTATCGCTGGCGATGCGGCTGCAGAAAACTACGCGCTGATCAGCCTGGCACAAAACATCGAAGATGAGCCAAACAACACCACGCGCTTTTTGGTGTTGGGCATGCAGGAAGTGGGCCCAAGCGGGCGGGATAAAACCTCCCTAGTGATCTCCGCCCCTAATCGCCCTGGTGCGTTACATACCTTGGTTGAGCCACTGGCAAGAAACGGTGTTTCAATGGATAAATTCGAATCCCGCCCTAGTCGAGCCGGTCTGTGGGAATACGTGTTCTTTGTGGATGTAGAAGGGCATGTGAGCGGTGCGCCATTACAAGCCGCTTTGGCCGAGCTGAGTGATGTGGCTGCTTTTGTCAAAGTATTAGGCTCCTATCCCGTCGCTGTTATTTAAATCTGACGTCGCTAAATGCAATGCCGCTCTTACGGGAGCGGCATTGTTTTGTCAGCGGTAGGTGTGGTTTCCTGATTATAAGTATGCATCCGCTTAATGCTGCGTAGGCAAAATCTTAAACCACAGAGCACACAGAGAGCACAGAGTTTTACAGAGAAAGCGAGGTTTGAAGGGGGAGTCTCTGTGTGCTCTGTGTGCTCGTTTTACTCTGTGGTTCAAGGTTTAGCGCTTTATCAAGGCTAGCTGAGGCATCGTTTTAATAACTAAGGTAAAAAATGAAATCAGTCGCTGTTTTTTGTGGTGCTAAACACGGCCTTAAGCCTGAGTTTACGGCCGCGGCGCGGGATTTAGGCGTGGCTTTAGCCGAGCGCGAAATCACCCTTGTTTACGGTGGCGGCCACGTTGGCCTGATGGGCGAAGTAGCCACGGCGTGTTTGAATGCAGGGGGTAGGGTCGTTGGGGTGATCCCAGAGTTTATGGCGGTGCGAGAGCTGGCTTTGGAGAGCTGCACTGAGTTGCATATTGTGGATTCGATGCATAGCCGCAAATCCAAAATGGCCGAGTTAGCCAGTGGCTTTATCGCCATGCCAGGCGGTTTTGGTACGCTGGATGAGCTGTTTGAAATTTTAACTTGGTCGCAGATCGGGCTGCATAGCAAGCCGGTTGGCTTGCTTAATACGGGTAATTATTACAATTCACTCACAAAATTCCTTGAAGAAACGGTAGCTGCGGGCTTTTTGGCTGCGGCAGAATACAGTAAATTGCAATCTGCAGCCGATCCACGCAATTTATTGGATATTTTGGCGAATATGCCGAGTGCAATAGAAGGTCAGTGGTGGAAAACTTAGCATATTAGGTATTTAGAAAGTATTTGTGCTGGATTGACTTTAAGGCTGTCGTTTAATTTATCGCGCGGCAGTGTGTGGTTCCCCTCTATACCCGATTCGTCGGATAGCAAAAAGGATTTTCAAATGAGTTTGCAAGATCTAGCTCCAAAATATGTTCGCTCAATTGCGCCTTATCAGCCAGGTAAGCCGGTTTCTGAATTGGCGCGTGAAATGGGCTTAAACCCTGACCATATCGTGAAATTGGCTTCAAATGAAAATCCGCTGGGGATGGGGAGCAAGGCCAGAGCGGCTATCGAAAAAGAGTTGAACGAATTAGCCCGCTATCCAGATGGCAATGGCTTTGATTTAAAAAGCAAAGTTGCAAAAAAATACAATGTTAAAACCGAGCAAATTGTTTTAGGCAATGGCTCGAACGATGTGCTGGAGCTGATTGCCCACGCATTCTTAGCACCGGGCGATTCGGCGGTTTATTCGCAATATGCCTTTGCTGTTTACCCTTTAGCAACGCAGGCCGTTGGCGCGCAGGGTATTCAAGTGAATGCGCTGGATTACGGCCATGATTTAGACGCCATGCAGGCCGCTATTGTGCCAAGCACTAAGGTGGTTTGGATTGCCAACCCTAATAACCCAACCGGCACCATGGCAAGGCCAGGTGATTTACTTGAGTTTTTACAAAACTGCCCAAAAAATGTGCTGGTGGTATTGGATGAGGCGTATACCGAGTTCTTTACCCCAGAAAAGCGCCCAGATTCAATCGCTTGGTTAAAAGACTTCCCCAACCTTATCGTGGTGCGTACGTTCTCTAAAGCCTTTGGCTTGGCCGGTTTGCGTGTGGGCATGGCGCTCACTTCACCAGAAGTGGCCGATATGATCAACCGCGTACGCCAGCCGTTTAATGTGAATAGCCTTGCGCAAGCCGCAGCGACAGCCGCGCTGGATGATGAAGAATTCTTAAAAGAAACCCTGCGTATCAATAGCGAAGGCATGGCGCAATTAACAGCAGCCTTTGTGCGCCTAGGCGTAAGCTTTATTCCTAGCCAAGCCAACTTCATCGCTTTTCATTGTGGCGATGCCGCAGCGCTTAATCTGTTTATGCTGCAACGCGGCGTAATTATCCGCCCACTCGCCCCTTACGGCCTAACCAACACCCTGCGCGTTTCGATTGGCCTACCAGCAGAAAACGCCCGCTTTATTGAAGTGCTGGAAGAAGCATTGGCGGATTAAATAGCCATAACATCAGTTAAATAAAGCCCCGATAGCAATAGGATCGGGGCTTTATTATTGCGGATTTACCCTTGCCCAATTGGGGCGTGCTTTGCAATTATTTGATGATCGCTTAGTGGGTTTGGGCGGGTAGGGCAATGGGATTTCAGCGCAATTGCTATCTCAGATCTTATCTGCTATCTCGAATGACTGGGGAGAGAGTAAGCTTAAATCCTGCGGTGCTTCATACCCTCAGAGCTGATGTAAGCAGATTTAACTTTACTCTGACCCTAGTTATTTGACCCCAGTTATTTACCAGTTATTTACAAGTAAATACATATAATTAATTTAACACATTAAAAAAATGCGATTTAAAATGTGTTGAAAATCAAGCGCTTCATTGGTACGCCCCCTGTCAGGAAAGTCGCCCTGAACTGATTACAGCCTCCAAATTTAATTCAGATCAGCCAGTGAAGATGCCGGAGTAAAAGAAACACTCCAGTTATTTGATGAAATTACTCTATTTATTGCAGAAATTGAATTGTGGTTCATTTCATAATGCGTAATGCCTGATCCCGATACTAGTGACATAGAATTAGAACCACATTCATCAAGGATTTCCTTGTCAATTGTCATGGAGTTTGTGTGATAATATTCAACACTACCATTATCACTGGCCTTTAAATATGCCGTATGACACAAGACTCCGTCTTGTTTGATAAAATTAAGAAATCCACTCTGCTTTTGATCCACAACTAAACTACTATTTGTGTTGTTCTCCCCAATTTCCATAATATCTCTATATCGTTGTGAATAATTATTCTCCAGAGATTTATATAGTTCAGACTTTGTTTCTTTCCCTATTTTGCCATCAAACAAGGCAATCTCTATTGCTGTATGATGACATGCGGATTTCGAAATACAATGGTTTTTAATAATGGCAGAGTGGATTTTTTTGTCTAGCGCATCAACGGAAATTTCTTTTTCATTTTCCTTGCGGCTATTAATGGATGGAAAGCAGGCTGAAAATATTTTCATTTAAATAAATTCCTATTTAATTTAAAGCAAGTGTCTTAAGTTACCCAATTTGCAGATTGAAATTCCCGTAAATCTTTATAAAAGATAGAAATCCCTTCGTAGTTTTTTACGCTACCCTGAATTTCATTAGCCATATAAAGTTTATATACTAACCACAAACAGAACCGTGTTCTTTCAAAGAACGATGATCCACTGTAAATCAGTAGCTCCCTAAACCAAGCTCGGAGCTCCATTGGTAGTCCCACCATTTTTAAGCTCACTTAAAACTAGATAGCTGGGCATGTAATGCTAGTTTTTGTTTCGGGGTGATGCCGCCCAATCTCATGTGCTGGCTTTCGTTTTTGTAAGTTAAAAGCCATTGCGTTGCAGTTTTTTGTACTTCAGAAAAAGTAACGAAAGTAAAGGGGTCAGGTGTTCGCAGTAACAGTAATTTAGCTAGCGGGTTAAAGTCCCGTCCGAGGAATTGTCCATGCGCCTCGGTAGTACGAAAGAGCGGCGTTTGAGTAATCAAGGGTCGTGAGTTCTTT